>NZ_DATFMA010000044.1:0-9741 GCF_035267225.1 Ornithinimicrobium sp. | reverse complement strand
GACGTCGTCGTCTGTGCCGGGCACGGCGATGGGCACACTCGGCGGCCCGATACCGCGCACGGCCCAGTTGGCCCGCTCACGCCACACCTTCCCCAGCTTGGCGTTCGGCTTCAGCTGCGGCCCCGTGATCACTCGTCCCCGTGGGCCGTTGATCCCTGTGAACCGTCGTCCCTCGCTCACCCCGGCAGACTAGACAGGCTCACACCGCGGTCACCAGCCCGCGTGTCACGATGACCCCATGAGCGAGGAACAGCCTCAAGCCGAGCACCGTAGCCGCCCCACAGGCCAGGCGTTCATGGACTTCATGGGTCATGGGTGGGCGCCGGTGTCGGAGTCGCTACCGCCGCTCGCCGAGGTGGCCTCCTACGCTGCGGCGCGGCGTCAGGAGGTGTCCGGCGCCTTCGAGTCCGAACGACTGGTGGTGCCGGCCGGTGGCCTGAAGGTCCGCAGCAACGACACCGACTACGTCTTCCGCCCGCATAGCGCCTTCGCCCACCTCACCGGGCTCGGCGCCGACCGGGAGCCGGACGCAGCGCTGGTGCTCGAGCCGCTGCCGGACGGCGGACACGAGGCCATCCTCTTCCTCGACCCTCCGGCGGGACGGGACAGCCAGGAGTTCTTCTCCGACTCGCGCACCGGCGAGTTCTGGATCGGAGCCCGCCCCTCGCTGGAGCAGGTGGCAGCGGAGCTGGGAGTCACGACCCGGCACATCGAGGAGCTCGACGACACCGTGGGCAAGAACGTCCCCCAGACGCCGGTACGGGTAGTCCGGGACGCCGACCCCCAGGTGACCGCCCTGGTGGACCGGGTGCGCACCGAGGAGGCCGCGGAGCGGGCAGGGCAGGTCGAGCAGCGCGATCTCGAGGCCGATGAGGCACTGGCCCGCTACCTGTCGGTCTTGCGCCTCGTCAAGGACGACTGGGAGATCGCCCAGATGACCTCGGCGGTCGAGGCGACTGCCGTCGCGTTCGACGCGGTGGTCGCCGAGCTGCCCGAAGCGACGCGGCGAGACCGAGGTGAACGTTGGATCGAGGGGACCTTCGGTCGCGCGGCACGGCACGCCGGGAACGGTGTGGGCTACGACTCGATCTGCGCCGCCGGCGAGAACGCCACCACACTGCACTGGATCCGCAACACCGGCGAGGTCGATGAGACAGACCTCGTCCTCATCGATGCCGGCGTGGAGACCGACGCTCTCTACACCGCCGACGTCACCCGGACCCTCCCGGCCGGTGGCACCTTCAGCGACGCGCAGCGCCGGGTCTACGACGCGGTGCTGGCGGCCCAGGAGGCAGGACTGGCAGCGGCTCGCCCGGGAAACACCTTCAAGGACGTGCACGCCGCCGCCATCCAGGTGATCGCCCGGACACTGCACGAGTGGGGCTTGCTTCCCGACGGGGTGAGCGTCGAGGACACGCTGGACCCCGACGAGGGTCAGTTCCACCGCCGATGGATGGTGCACGGAACGAGCCACCACCTCGGGATCGACGTACACGACTGCGCCCTGGCACGACGGGCCGACTACATGGACGCCGAGCTGAGCGAGGGGATGGTCCTCACCGTCGAGCCGGGCCTGTACTTCAAGTGCGACGACCTGCTCGTGCCGGAAGACCTACGCGGCATCGGCGTACGGATCGAGGACGACGTGGTCATCACCGCCGACGGCTGCCGGAACCTGTCCGCCATGCTGCCGCGCACCGCGGAGGACGTCGAGCGATGGGTGCGTCGGGCCGGACGGCGCGGCTGAGCGCCGCGGTCAGTCTCGCTGGACCGGCATCTGCTCCAGCAGCTCGCGAGCCCTCTCGGCGTGCTTGTGCTCGGTCAGCACCTCGTACCGCGTGGCCACCACCTGCGAGACCGAGGTGAAGTCGCGCCGACCCCGGGTCATGGCATAGCCGATCAACACATAGGCCAGACCGAAGAAGGCGCCGAAACCCACGCAGTAGAAGACGGTCATCAGAGCGTCCCCGGAGTTGGCGAACAGCGCGAAGATCAGCCCGATGAACAACCCGAACCAGACACCGGACAGCAGACCGCCGAGGGCCACCCGGCCCGCCGTGAGCCGGCCGGTCACCCGCTCGACCTGACGCAGGTCGGTCCCCACGATCATGCAGTTCTGGACCGGGAACTCCTCGTCCGAGAGGTAGTCCACCGCACGCTGCGCATCCTCGTACTTCTCGAACACACCCAGCGACATCGGGTAGCTCAAGGTCAGACCCGACCCAGGCCGGGGAGGGCGTGTGCCGCGCGGTGGCATGGATGAGGTCACGTCCTCCATCTTGACATTTTCGGGGTCCCTGCGCGAAGACAGGTACGCCGACTGCGGATCATGGAGCGTAGGCGCAGAACGCTCCTGACGGCACGGACGCTCGGACGAACCCCCCGCGCCTGCGATGGTCCCCGGTCAGGCCGCCCTCCATCGGTATCGTGGGCCCGGTGAGCCCCCGCGTCTTCGTCGCCCGCATGGCCGGTCAGAGCGTGTTCGACCCGCTCGGCGACGAGGTCGGCCGCGTCCGCGACGTCGTGGTCGCCCTGGGCCCGCGTGCGGGTGTCTCGGCCCGCGGCATCCGCGCGGTGGGGCTGGTGATCGAAGTTCCGGGGCGTCGTCGTGTCTTCGTGCCCATGACCCGTGTCACCAGCGTGGACGCCGGGGCCATCATCACGACCGGTCTGGTGAACCTGCGCCGCTTCGAACAACGCCGCAACGAGACGCTGGTGGTCGCCGAGCTCTTCGACCGGCGGGTGCAGGTGCAGGACGACGAGACCGATGGCTTCCCGGCCGTGGTGGAGGACCTGGCTCTGGAGGCCCAGCGCAACGGCGACTGGCGGGTCAGCAAGGTCTTCGTGCGCAAGGGCGGCGGCCCGGAACGCCAGGGACGCGGGCTGCGCCTGCGTCGCCGTCGTGGTGAGACGGTGCTGGTGGACGTCGACCGGGTCTCCGGTCTGGCGATCAGCGGGCCCGCGCAGGCGGTCGACGCCCTCCTGGAGACCTACGAGGACCTCAAGACCGCCGACCTCGCCGAGGCGGTCCACGACCTGCCGCCCAAGCGACGGGGCGAGGTGGCCGACGCGCTGGAGGACCCGGTGCTGGCCGACCTTCTCGAGGAGCTCCCGGACGACGACCGGGTCGAGATCCTGGTCAACCTCGAGATCGAGCGGGCGGCCGACGTGCTGGAGGCCATGCAGCCCGATGACGCCACCGACCTCATCTCCGAGCTCCCGACCGACAAGGCCGAGCAGCTGCTGCAGCTCATGGAGCCGGACGAGGCGGCGCCCATCCGTCGTCTTCTGGCCTACGAGGAGGACACCGCCGGCGGCATGATGACTCCAGAACCGGTGATCCTCGGTCCCGAGGCGAGCATCGCCGAAGCCCTGGCCCTGGTGCGGCGACAGGAGCTCTCTCCGGCTCTGGCCTCCTTGGTGTTCGTCAGCCGCCCTCCGCACGAGACGCCGACCGGGAAGTACCTCGGGGTCGTCCACATCCAGCGCCTGCTGCGCGAGCCTCCGCAGGACGCCATCGGCGGAGCCCTGGACTCGGCCATCGACCCCATCGGGCCGCAGGCCGCCCTCGGCACGGTCACTCGGCTGCTGGCCGCCTACAACCTGGTCGCCCTCCCGGTCACCGACGCCGAGGGTCGACTCATCGGGGCGGTCAGTGTGGACGACGTGCTGGACCACCTGCTGCCCGAGGACTGGCGCGAGCACGACCCCGAGATGGAGGTGCATCTGCGTGGCTGAGCAGCCCACCTCACCGCGTCGACCGCGCCGACGCTCCGAGCGACCGCGGACCGGCGAACGCCTGGACCAGCCGCTCGTGCGCGGCCGTCGGCGCCTACGTCGGCCGCGCATGGACCCGGACGCCTTCGGCAAGTTCGCTGAGGGCTTCGCCCGTTTCATGGGCACCGCCCGCTTCCTGGCCTACATGTCGCTGTTCGTGCTCCTGTGGTTGTTGTGGAACACCCTCGCCCCCAGCGGCGCCCGCTTCGACCCGTACGCCTTCATCTTCCTGACCCTGATGTTGAGCCTGCAGGCCTCGTACGCCGCCCCGCTGATCCTGCTCGCCCAGAACCGCCAGGCCGACCGCGACAAGGTCACCATCGAGCAGGACCGCACCCGGGACGAGCGCGCGTTGGCCGAGACCGAGTTCCTCACCCGTGAGGTGGCCTCGCTGCGCATCGCCATGCGGGACACGGCGACACGGGACTTCGTACGCTCCGAGCTACGCAACCTGCTGGAGGAGATGACCGACCGCGGGATCCGCGTCTCGGGTGGCAGCGAGCAGGGGCGCGAGCGTGAGGACGCGGCGCGTGAGCCGAACCATGAGGGCACCTGAGCCGGGCCTACCATGGGGGGGTGTCCACCCCCACTCTTGATGCCCTGCACGCTGCCTTGGCGACGGTGAACGACCCGGAGATCCGCAAGCCGATCACCGACCTGGGAATGGTCGAGAGCGTCGACGTGCAGCCCTCCGGTGACGTCGAGACCACCATCCTGCTGACCGTGCCCGGCTGTCCGATGAAGGAGACGATCACCCGCGAGGTCACGCAGGCTCTTCGTGGTGTGGACGGGGTCGGCGAGGTGTCGGTCCGACTCGGCGTCATGAGCGATGAGCAGCGGCGGAGTCTCCGCGAGAACCTGCGGGGTGGAGCCGCGGAACGGGAGATCCCGTTCGCCCGTCCGGACACCCTGACCCGGGTGTATGCCGTCGCCTCCGGCAAGGGCGGCGTCGGCAAGTCGTCGGTCACCGTGAACCTGGCGGCATCGATGGCCGAGCAGGGTCTGCGCGTGGGCGTGGTGGACGCCGACATCTACGGCTTCTCGGTGCCGCGGATGCTCGGCGTGTCCCACCCACCGACGCAGGTGGACGAGATGATCCTGCCGCCGATCGCCCAGGAGGTGAAGGTCATCTCCATCGGCATGTTCGTGCCCGGGAACCAGCCGGTCGTGTGGCGCGGGCCGATGCTGCACCGCGCGATGCAGCAGTTCCTGGCCGACGTGTTCTGGGGTGACCTGGACGTGCTCCTGCTGGACCTGCCCCCCGGCACCGGGGACATCGCCATCACGGTCGCGCAGCTGCTGCCCAACTCCGAGCTGCTCGTGGTCACCACACCGCAGCAGGCGGCAGCCGAGGTCGCCGAACGTGCCGGGGCGATCGCCTTGCAGACCCACCAGCGGCTCGTCGGGGTGATCGAGAACATGTCCTGGCTCGAGCTGCCCGACGGCAGTCGGCAGGAGATCTTCGGCTCGGGCGGCGGGGCGTCCGTGGCCGCCTCTCTGTCCCGGTCCATTGGCGCGGACGTACCCCTGCTGGGACAGGTCCCGTTGGACGTCACCGTCCGTGAGGGGGGCGACACCGGGGTCCCCGTCGTGCTCGGCCAGCCGGACTCGCCTGCCGCAACGGCACTGCGGGCGGTGGCCCGCGGCATCGCCTCGCGCAGCCGGGGGCTGGCCGGTCGCAAGCTCAGCATCACCCCCAGCTGACCGGGCACCCCCGAGCGTCGGGCCACCAGGCCTCGCTGGCTCCCCGCGCGCCGCATCGGCCCTAGGTGGCCTCGGTGTCGAACGGTGTGGGCACGTTCGGGTCGTGGCGGTCCCGGCGCCGGCGCGGAGTCCGCTCAGCGCGGCTTGCCGGGTCTGGCTCGTCCGCCGTGCCGGCGCGCGTCGCGGCCGACTCACCCGCCCGGCTGGGCGCGGCGAGCGCCTCGCGGACGATTCTGCGTGGGTCGTACTGCCGCGGGTCCAGCTGCTGCCAGTTGACGTCGTCGAACGCGGGCCCCATCTCCTCCCGGATCTGGGACTTGGCACCCTCGGCCAGGTCGCGCAGGTGACGCACCGCCCGGGCCAGACCGGCCGCGTACTCCGGCAGCTTGCTCGGCCCGAGGATGACGAAGGCCAGGATGAGGATCAGCAGCACCTCGCCCGCGCCCAGGTTCAGCATCGGCCCGGGGCCCGCGGTCGCGGAAGGGCGGTGCAGGACATGCTGTGATTGTGCCTGATCGCCAGGCGCGACAGGTCAGCCGAGAGCAGGAACCGGCACCGGCGCCTTGCCGGCGGCGCCGACCGCCGCGTCCGGGCGGCGGGGAGCGCGGTGAGCCAGCGCCTGACGCAGATGCGATCGCCCCCGGTGGATGCGCGAGCGGACCGTGCCCAGCTTGATACCCAGGGTCTGGGCGACCTCCTCGTAGGAGTACCCCTCGATGTCGCACAGCACCACCGCGGCGCGGAACGAGGGGGCCAGGGAGTCGAGAGCCTGCTGGATGTCTCCGTCCAGATGGCGGATGTCGAAGCTCTCCTCGGGCCCGCTCAGACGTGAGGGAAGACGAGCCGCGAACTCCTCGGACAGCGCGTCGAACCGGATGCGCTGTTTACGCCGGGCGCGGTCCAGGAAGAGGTTCGTCGTGATCCGGTGCAACCACCCTTCGAAGGTCCCGGGACGGTAGCTCTCCAGGGACCGGAAGACACGGATGAAGACGTCGTGGGTCAGGTCCTCGGCGTCGTGCTGGTTGCCGGTGAGCCGGTAGGCCAGACGGTAGACGCGGGCAGAGTGCTGCCGCACGACCTCGTCCCAGGTCGGCTGTTCCCAAACCTCGCCATCGCCCATCATGGCCTTTCCCCGACGCGGTCCCGTCGACCACGTTGGACCCCTGATGGTGGCATCGCAGCCTGAGCATTGGCTGAACAGTCTAGGGTGGCAATATGGCTGCTCAACGGATGACCTCCTGGACGTATGCGGAGAGTTTCGTGCTCGCCTCCCCGGCAGTCGAGGAAGCGAGCGAGAAGGAACAGGCCAGGGGCGGCGCGGCCTTTCCCGCCTCCACGGGCGCCTCGCTCCGCCTTCTGGCCGCAGCGCTGGAGGCCAGCCATGTGATCGAGGTGGGGGGCAGCGCGGGGGTGACTGGCCTGTGGCTGCTGGAGGGCATGAGCAACGACGGCGTGTTGACCTCGATCGACCCCGAGCCGGAGCGCCAGCGAGCGGCCCGGGCCGCCTTCGCCGCCGCCGGGGTCGCCCCGCAGCGCACTCGCCTGATCGGGGGCGACGCCCTGACGGTGCTGCCCCGCATGACCGATGGCGCCTACGACATGGTGCTCATCGGCGGGGAGCACCAGGGCGACCAGGCCTACGTCGAGGAGGCGCTGCGACTGTTGCGCCGCGGCGGGATCCTCGTGGTGGACAACATCCTGGGCCGGGACCGCGTCGCCGACCCCACCGCCCGCGACGAGGTCACGGTGGCCATCCGCGAGCTCGGCAAGGATCTGCGCGACGACGAGCGCGTGCTCTGTGCCGTGTGGCCGGTGGGCGACGGACTCTGCGCCGCCATCAAGCGCTGAGCCGTCCACACGCGGCCCCCACGCCAGAAAGCCCACATCCCCACCGACGGGGATGTGGGCTCGGCGCGAGACACGCGCTGTTCGGTCAGCCCAGGCACTCGCTGATGGCATCCCCCAACGCACCGGCTTCTTCGGCGTTCATCTCCACGACGAGCCGACCGCCGCCCTCCAAGGGCATACGCAACACGATGCCGCGGCCTTCCTTGGTGACTTCGAGGGGACCGTCCCCGGTGCGAGGCTTCATCGCTGCCATCGTGAACCTTCCGTCAGACGCGACACCCACCGTGGGGTCATCGGCGGGTGCATCGCCGTCTATTATCCACCGCCCGACGGTGGTCGGCCTAATCCGTCGGGCAGACTGTCCACGTGCGCGCCCGATCGGCTGTCTTCGACCTGTTCGGCGACCACCTGCTCCCGCGTGGAAGTGGGTCGCCGGTCGCTGCCATCGTTGCGCTGACCGCGGCGTGCGCGGCTGCCCTCCCCCCGGCCGCCGGCGCCTACCGCGATGTGGTGCTCCGTGACATCGCTGGGTTCCCACGCACCATCAAGCAGTCGGAGGCCAGCCCATGAGCGACCAGCTCCCATCGCCGAGCGTCCGGCTCGATCTCGACGGCGGGGTCGGAACCGTGACCCTGGCCCGCCCGGGCGCGATGAACGCCCTCGACATCGCCACGAAGGAGGCTCTGCTGGGGACGCTGCGCGAGGTCGCCGCGGACCCCGCAGTGCGCTGCGTGGTGCTGACCGGTCAGGGATCTGCCTTCAGCGTCGGGCAGGATCTGAAGGAGCACGCAAGGTTGCTGCGTGAGGCTCCCGAGCAGGCGTGGGGCACCGTGCGCGAGCACTACAACCCGATCGTCGAGCTGATCGCCGGGATGGACAAGCCCGTCATCGCGGCGATCGGTGGCGTGGCGGCCGGGGCCGGCGCGTCGATGGCCTTCGCGGCGGACCTGCGCTACCTGTCCGACACCGCCGGTTTCACCCTCGCCTTCGCCGGGGTGGCCCTGTCGTGCGACTCCGGGGCGTCGTGGACGCTGCCGCGGCTGGTCGGCGTGGCCAGAGCCACGGAGCTGATGATGCTCGGGGGGGACGTCGACGCGGCCGAGGCGCTGCGACTGGGGCTCGCCACCGAGGTGGTGCCGGCCGCTGACCTCCTCTCTCGCGTGACCGAGGTCGCCCATGGCCTGGCCGCAGGCCCCACCCTCGCGCTGGGAGCCATCCGCAGGGCCGTGGCCTTCTCTGCCGCGGCGCCCCTGCCGCAGGCTCTGGAGCACGAGGCCGAGCTGATGGACCGGACCGGCTCGAGCAGAGACCACAGGGCCGCCGTGGAGGCCTTCGTCGCCAAAGAGCGTCCGAGGTTCCGCGGCCGCTGATCCGCGGGTCGGCCTCAGGTGGCCTCGGTGGTGTGGACGACGCGGCGTGCTACGGCGGGTTGTCCCGCGGGGGGACGAACATGAACAGCTCCCACGTCCACCACACCTGCCAACCCAGGAACAACAGCACCAGCACCACGGTCCGGATGACCAGCACCCACGTGGGCTGGCTGCCGCGAGGGTCCCCCGCCCGCCAGCCGGCGCCCACCGCCACCACGAAGAGGGGGAACAGCAACAGCAGGTATCGGTAGATGCTCGTCCAGGGGTCCAGCACGGCGGCCAGGTACAGCGGGTACGCCAGTGACCACGTCCGCAGCTCGAGCCCCAGCCCGGCGGCCCAGGGCCCTAGGACGGCCATCAGCAGGGCCACGGCCGCCGCCGCCAGCAACCAGGGGCCCAGGGTGTCGCCGAGCACGAGCCGGCTCACCTCAAGGGTCGGCAGGAAGGGCACGACCGCCTCACCTCCACGCCACGCCGACATCGTCACCGGGTAGGCGTCGATGCGTCCGGTCCCGACCCAGGCCAGCGCCGGCCACAGCAGACCGGAGACTCCGCACGCCGTCACCGCGGCAACCATGGACAGGCACTCGGGCACATCCGGCGTGTCGCCGGCACCCGAACGCCACCGCCGGACCACCGCCGCCACGGCGACCAGTCCCAGAGGCAGGGCGATGGGCCGGGCCAACCCCGTCAGCAGCACCACAGCGGCGGCGAGCAGCCAGCGGTTCCGCAGCAGCAGCCAGAAGCCCGAGCCCAACAGCAGCAGGGCCAGCGACTCGGAGTAGGCCACCTGCAGCACCGGAGCCGCCGGGAAGGCACCGAGCAGCGCGACGGCAGCCAGCGCCCCCGGCGCACCCACGCGCTCGCGCAGCAGGCCCGCGATCACCAGGGCAGCGCCGTAGCCCAGGGCGGTCGCGAGCACGGTCGCGGCCACCGCGAAGGGCCATCCGGTGACCGCCATGAGCCCGCGCGCGAGGACCGGGAAGAGCGGGTAGAACGCCCACTCGTTCTGGCGGACCTCACCGATGCTGTCCACCGGCAG
>NZ_DATFMA010000043.1:0-2027 GCF_035267225.1 Ornithinimicrobium sp. | reverse complement strand
GAGTGGGTGGAGTCGCTGACCCGGGGCCGATGAGGCACGCGCGAAGAGGGAACGCTCAGTCCTGCAGCTGGAGCCACCGCTGCCAGCCGTAGTGCAGCACCAACCAGGCGATGAGGCCGTAGCCCGCCTGACCTGGGTGGGTGCCATCGCCGGCTGACAAATCGGAGAGCCACTGGTCGTGCTGCACCAACGGACGGAAGCAGTCCACGAACGGGACGTTGCGGCGGTCGCACACGTCGGCTTGAGCCACCGACAGCACCTCGATCCGCGCGTTGACCTCGGCGTCGAGGGTCGGGGTGGGGCCCACGACGAACGTCGCGATGCCGGAGGTCGCCGCCTCGTCGAGGACGTTCGCCAGGTTGAGCCGGGAGCGTGCCGTGCTCACCCCGGCCGGCACGTCGCGCGCACCCACGCCCACCACCAGCCGCCGCTCCGAGCGACCGGCCCAGCGAAGGCCGCACTCCGTACGCCACCGGTGCATGACGTCGGCGCTGGAGTCGTTGCGGACACCGAGGTTGTAGGCGGTCAGGTCCGCTTCGCGAGTGGAGGTCCGGCCCACCACCCGGGACACCCATCCCAGGGCCTTGGGGTCGCCGTAGCCGGCCACGAAGCCGTCGCCCACGAAGCACAGCCCGATGTCGCGAGGTCCTTCACCCACCCCGAACTCGGCGCTGGGCGTGAACTCCACTGCCGATCCTTGTGCTCCGAAGCTCACCTGTGTTGCCTCTTCCGTTCGTCGTTCCGAGTCCCCACCGACCCTAGCGCCCCGGCGCAACGGGACCGCTCACACGGTGGGGGTGTCCAGAGAGAGCTCCTTGTGCCACGACTGCGTGGTGTAGGCCGTCTCCCACCCCATGGAGGTGTAGAGCCCCTCCGCCCCGGTGGGGGAGTCGGCGTCCACCTCCAGACCGACCTTGTCCCGGCCCCGCGCCGCGGCGTCGGCGATCACGGTGTGGAGCAGCGCCTTGGCCACGCCGCGCCCGCGAGCATTGTTGTCGACCCCGATGTACTCGACGTACGAGGAGTCGCGCTGGGGGTTGCCACCGTCGTCGACCCGGCCGGTAATGGTGGTGGCCACCAGCGCTCCGGCCGGTTCGCCGTCCACCGACGCCAACCACCAGTGGTCCCACCGGTGGCCGGGGTCCTCCCGCAGCCGCCCCACGAACTCCTCGAAGGTCTCGCGGTAGGAGTTGAAGTGGTCGGCGAACGAGACCTCGAGCATGCGGTGCACGTCGCGTAGGTCGTCCTCGTCGGGCATGCCCACCGCGTCGTCCCGCCGGACGCGCCGCACATCGACGCCTTCCCGCGGCGGCGGCAGGCTGTCCTTCTCGTGCTCGGCCACCGGGCGTGACATCTGCCACCAGTCGCGGACCAGGACGAAGCCGGCCTCGGAGAGCCAACGCCCCTGTCTGTCGTCCCCAGCGAAGGCGCCGGAGTCCATGTGCGAGCGACGTGCTCGCCGTGACTGCGCGATGGCGGTGGAGAACCGCTCGGCCACCGCGAGACAGTGCACCGCCACCCGGTCGGCGAGATGGTCCTGCAGGTCCGGGTCGACGGTGACCCCGACGAGGACGCGCTCGCTGGCCCGGTCGTGACAGCTGACCCACGCCCGGGCCACCCCCTCGTCGTCGCGCACGATCTCGTGGGTGTGGGTGCGCATCCCACGCCCGGTCACCTCCGCGGCCACGTTCTCGCTGTCGGCTCCCGGAAAGCCGCGCGCCTGACGCTCGTGGCGCCGCAGGAGTCGGACCAGGTCAGGAACGTCGGCATCGAGCGGGGTGGCCGAGCTCCAGCCCTCGGGCAGGTCGGGCAGGCCGGAGCCGGCCCGGGCCTCGGGGAGCGAGGTCACCGGGCGAACGCCGCGGCGAAGAGGTCTTCCTGCTCGGCGGCGTGCGCCTTGGCCGAGCCGGTGGCGGGGGAGGCGGCCGCAGGACGAGAGACGATCTCGATGGGCCGCTTCTCCCCGTGCCGCTCGAGCGACTCCGGGAGGTTCAGGGCCATAAAGGGCCATGCGCCCTGGTTCTTGG
>NZ_DATFMA010000042.1:0-5068 GCF_035267225.1 Ornithinimicrobium sp. | reverse complement strand
TGAACCCGACGCTGGCCGCCGAACTTCGAGCAGCGGCTGCCGTCTCACCCGACCGAGTCTTTCTGCGCACCGTGCACGACGAGCTCACCTACGCCCAGGCGGACGCGGCAGTGAGCGCGCGCGCTGCGGACCTGCGCGCGGCCGGCGTCAGCAAGGGCGATGCCGTCGCCCTCATCATGCGCACCGACCTTCCGCAGGTCATCCTCTGGTTCGCGCTGAGCTCGCTCGGCGCCCTGCATGTGCCCGTCGACCCGACGCTGCGAGGACCCAGCCTCGCGCACGCGCTGCGGGTCGCCGACGTGGGCCTGGTGCTGGCCGAGGAAGAGATCGTGCCCACCGTCCGGCACGCCACGGGGGACCTGCGCGCACCACCGCAGGTGCTGGCGGTGAGGGACCTGCCGGACCCAGCGACACCTGACCCGGTGCGTGCTCCCATCGCGCCGGTCGACGTCGACCCCCTGCAGACCGCCACCCTGCTGTTCACCTCCGGCACCACGGGGCCGGCGAAGGCGTGTGCGTTGTCCCACCGCTACCTGCTCCGGCAAGGCCAGCTGCACGCGAAGCACCTGGAGCTGCGAGCCGGCGACGTCCTCTACTGCCCCTTCCCCCTCTTCCACGTCGACGCGGCGACCTTGACCGTCTCGGCAGCACTGGCTGTCCGAGCGACGGCCGCGCTCGGCCCTCGGTTCTCGGCCTCGGGCTTCTGGGACGAGATCCGAGCGGTGCGAGCCACGGTCTTCAACTTCATGGGCGCCACCCTGACCATGGTGTGGAAGCGACCACCGACGCCGGCCGACCGTGACCATCGGGTGCGGCTGGCCTGGGGTGTGCCCATGCCCGAGTGGCAGGCCGGCTTCGAGGCGAGGTTCGGCATACCCCTGCGGCAGGTCTACGGGCTCACCGACGCGGGCATCCCGGTCTACGACCCCGTGGCGGTCGACCAGCAGCGAGCGGGCCGGGCGGGGCGAGTGGTCGAGGAGTACCAGATCGCGATCGATGAGTCACAACGGCGGGAAGGTGACCCGCCCGGCGTGGGGGAGATCCTGGTCCGCGGGCGTGAACCGGGGCTGGTGATGAACGGCTACTACGGTGATGACCAGGCCACGGCGGCGACGGTCGTCGACGGGTGGGTACGCACCGGCGACCTCGGTGAGCTGGACGAGGACGGCTACCTGGCCTTCCACGGCCGGCTGAGTGACTCCATCCGGCGCCGGGGACAGAACATTTCCGCGTTCGAGGTCGAAGAGCTGGTGACCTCGCATCCCGACGTCGTGGAGGCGGCGGCGATCGGCGTGCCCAGCGACCTGACGGAGGAGGATGTGCTCGTCTGCGTGGTGCGGCGCGCCGGGTCCTCGCTCGACGCCGACGCGCTGGCCACGCACTGCGTGGCGCACGGCCCGAGACATCTGGCTCCGCGCTACGTCCGCTTTCTGACCGAGCTGCCGAAGACCCCGACCGAGAAGGTGCAGAAGACCGCCTTGCGAACCGAGGCCGTGACGTCGGACACCCGGGACGTGGAGCGTCACCGCGCCCGGCCGCCGCTGTCCTAGCTCCTCCGTCGTACATCGGCCGCGTCCACGGCGGGAAATATATCCGCACATCCGTGCGTATATGCGGGTATGACCCTGGACCACCCGCACCCGGTCGACGCCGCGGCGGTCGACGCGAGCCGCAGTGCCACGCTGGACCCCGAGGCGGCCGAGCAGCTCCGGCAGCTCCTGGTCCTGCTGTGCGACACGGTCCGGCTGCGCGCGCTCTTTGCCCTCCGCGCGACCGACGAGCTCTGCGTCGGAGACCTCGCGCTGGTGCTGGACATCTCACAGGACCAGTCCTCCTACGCTCTCCGCCAGCTCCGCGCGGCAGGGCTGGTGCGGACCCGGCGCGACGGCCGGGTCGTCTACTACCGCCTCGCCGATGCCTTCCCCCATGAACTACTCGACCACTGCCTTCGCGAGCTGCTCGCGATCTCCGGCGGAGAGGACCTGCCATGACCCAGCACCAGGCTGACCACGCCGCCCACGCGCGGGACGAGCAGGGCCACGACCCCGGCGGCCACGGCGACATGCGCGGTATGGCGGCCAGTGCCACCATGCACTGCTTGACCGGGTGCGCGATCGGTGAGATCACCGGCCTCGTCATCGGCACTGCCCTCGGCCTCAGCGCTCTGGCGACCATCCCCCTCGCCGTCTCGCTGGCGTTCTTCTTCGGCTACACCCTGTCCACCCTGCCGCTGCTGCGAGCGGGTCTGCCGACGGCGCGGGCGTTGAAGATCGTGCTCGCGGCCGACACCCTGTCCATCCTGACCATGGAGGTTGTCGACAACGCCGTCATGGCGGTCATCCCCGGCGCCATGGAGGCCGGCCTGGTCAACCCGGTCTTCTGGGCCAGCATGCCGCTGGCCTTCACTGCCGCGTTCGTCGCCGCCTTCCCGGTCAACCGCTGGCTGCTGGGACGTGGGCAGGGTCACGCCCTGACGCACGACTACCACCACGGTGAGCATGCCCCGAGCGGCTACCGCCGCTTCATCCCCCACTTCGCCACCACGACGCTCGCCGCCGCGGTGGCCGCCTTCATGGCCGGGGGCCTGGTGGTGTCGCTGGCGGATCTGCTGGTCTGAGGCTTTCGGCTCGGTGCACCTCTGGCACACCCGTGCGGTGGGGCAGGCCGTAGGCCCGCCGTTCAGAGCGAGGGTAGCTCGAGCCACTCCGCCCACGTCAGGTCACGTCCGACGTAGCGGGGGTGGGCCAGCGGCCAGTCGCGCTCGATCCACCGCGGCACAGTCTCGTCCAAGCAGGCCTCGACGGACCCACCCCTGAGCTCGTCCACGACCCACCAGGAGATCTCGGCGTCGGCCCCCACCCTCTCGGGAGGGTCGATATAGACACATCCCAGGAGCTCGCTCTCGTGTTCGTCGAACACGGCGTAGTTGAACGAACGGTGGTGAGCGATCTCGTCCTCGTGGTAGGCGAGGTCCTCTCGGTCTTGCTCGACGGTCATCGTCGCCGGAGGCCAGCCCCATGGCTCGCCGTAGGTGGCCCACAGGCTCTCGCGCGAGCCCATCACCGCCGGGTAGTCCAGTTCGACGTCGGCCTCCCGGATGGGCCGCAGGTGATGACCGGTGGCCAGTAAGAGCGCGGTGGGATGCTGCCACTGTGCCGGGAGCCACGAGCCTTGGCTGACGTCCACGTCCCCCCCTTTCTCACTGTCGTGGTCCATCCTTCCCTCACGTGTTCGGTCAGACCAGTAGGCACCGCCGACCAGCAGCACTAGGTTGCTGAGTGGGACCTTCGATGAGGAAGGGCCACGCGGCGATCGGAGGTCGGAGATGTATATCCAAGTCATCCAGGGCACCTGCCACGAGGAGGCAACGCTGAAGCGCCAGCTCGATCGATGGCACGAGGATCTCGCGCCCGGAGCCGACGGGTGGCTCGGATGGACGTGCGGGACCACCGACGCGGACCTGTTCGTCGGCGTCATTCGCTTCGAGTCGCGTGAGGCCGCTCAGCGCAACTCCGACCGCCCGGAGCAGGGCGACTGGTGGGAGGAAACCAGCGGGTGCTTCGACGGGGAGGTGACATTCCACGACTGCGACGACGTGATCGTCCTGCTCGACGGCGGCTCGGACGACGCCGGGTTCGTCCAGGTCGTGCAGGGCCAGATCGAGAATGCGCAGCGCCTCCGCGACCTCATGTCGCGCCCGATGGACGAGCTGCGAGAGATGCGCCCCGAGATCATCGGCGGGACCGTGGCGGTGAACGACGACGGATGGTTCAACCAGACGTTCGCGTTCCGCAGCGAGGACGAGGCCCGCCGAGGGGAGGGCCAGGAGATGCCGGCGGAACAGCAGCGGGAGTGGGAGTCGATGATGTCGCAGGTCAGTGACATGACCTATCTCGATCTTCACCGACCTTGGTTCGCCAGCGCGGGCTCCTGAACCGCGCAGGGGTCGGGTGGTCGTTCGTGGCAGCACAGGTCGTGCTGCTGTTGACGCTCGTCCTGCTGCCTTCCGGCGCACTGTGGCCGGTGCCGCCATGGATGTCCGTCGTGTGGTGGGCTCTCGTGGTCATCGGCGTCGTCGTGGTCGTGGTCGCCGGGCTCAACCTCGGCCGTGCCCTCACTCCGACCCCGGTGCCGAACGGCCGGGCCGAACTGCAGACCGGCGGTCTGTACCGGTGGGTTCGCCATCCGATCTACACCGGTGTGCTGAGCATCGTCGTCGGTCTCATGCTCAGCGCGCGCAGCTGGGCCGGCCTCGCGGTCGGTCTGACGACCGTCGTCTTCTTCCACGTCAAGGCTCGGTGGGAGGAGGCGCGCTTGGTCGAGACCTTCGACGGCTATCGGGACTATGCCGCGGCAACACCACGGTTCGTGCCGCTCTGGCCGGCTGGGTTGGTTCGGGGCACACCTCCTCGCGGTCCGAGCAAAGGCGGCCCGTAGCGGGAACGGTCGCACGCATCCCGGTCGGGCCCGCCTCGCCGCGAGACTGAGGCAGCGGGTGTCGTCGGGGCTGAGGTCTGTCGGTCTGAGCGCCTAGAATGGACACATGTTCGATGAACGTCTGGCACAGTCGACGCCACTCTCCCCGGTGTTCGCACGATGACCGCCGTTGTTCGCGGGTTCTGCAGCCCGAGGTCGGTGCCGTCTCCGGCGAGTGTGGTTTCTGACCACGACCCGGATCTCGAAGCGTCTCTGCGCGCGATGCGGGACGCTGTCCGCGCGGCCCAGCCGACACCCCAGCAGGTGTTCGTCACTTCCGTCTCGCATCTGTCCGCGGGGATGCGACTGCTCAACGACGCACATGCCGAGCTCGAGCGGGCGACCTTGGCCGTGCTCACGGAGTCTCTCGCCCGCGGTTGCCACACTGACGTGGCAATGTCAGCGCACGACTGGGTGGTCTCGCGGTGCCCGTGGCTGTCTCGGGCGCAGGTCGGGGACCTGGTGACGGTCGCGACCAGTGTGCGGCAGGCGGCGCATGAGCCGATCCGCGAGGCGGTGACCACGGGCCGGCTGCCGGTGCGTCGTGCCGCCCGGCTGGTGCGGTGCCTGCAGCAGGTCCGGTCGGTGACAC
>NZ_DATFMA010000041.1:0-11818 GCF_035267225.1 Ornithinimicrobium sp. | reverse complement strand
GACCGTTCCTCGGGGGCGAGGAGTCCCACGATCATCGAGATGATGCTGATGATCAGGGCGCCGAGGATGGCGTCCCAGAAGAAGCTCTGGACGGTGAAGCTCAGGCCCACCATCTCGGCGATCCACGACGTCAGGCTGAGCATGACGGCGTTGAGGACGAACATGAACAGCCCCAGGGTCAGCACCAGCAGCGGCAGCGAGAGCACGAACAGGATGGGGCGCACCACCGCGTTCAGCAGACCGAAGATCAGACCCACGGCGGCGACCGCGATCACCTGGGCGACGACATCGGACTGCGCACCGAAGACGATGCCGGGAACGATCAGCGAGGCCACCCACAGAGCGAAACCGTTGATCGCGATGCGAAAGAGCACGTTACCCATGTCGGCATCCTGGCAGGCCAAACCGGGCGGGACCTGGGAGGTGGCTAGGGTGAGGCCATGAGCGAGCACGAAGAGTCCGCAGTACGGCTACGCCGCACGCTGCGCGCGGTGCCGGCCTACAAGCCGGGCAAGCCCGCGGGCTCGACGGGGGCTGAGCCGGCCTTCAAGATCAGCTCGAACGAGAACCCCTACCCCCCTCTTCCGTCCGTCTTGGAGGCGGTCAACGACGCGGCGCGGTCGATGAACCGCTACCCCGACATGGCGGTGACGGCGCTGACCCGGGAGATCTCGCAGCGCCTGGCAGTCCCGGTGGAGAACATCGCCACCGGCACGGGAAGCGTCGGGGTGTTGACCCAGCTGGTCAACATCACCTGCGATCCGGGTGACGAGGTCGTCTACGCGTGGCGCTCGTTCGAGGCCTATCCGATCGTGGTTGCGCTCGCGGGGGCCACCTCGGTCCAGGTGCCGCTGGACGCAGACTTCCGGCACGACCTGACCGCGATGACCGACGCGATCAGCGCACGCACCCGGCTGGTGCTGGTGTGCTCACCGAACAACCCCACCGGCACCGCCGTGCACACCGACGAGCTGCGCACCCTGCTGGACGCGGTGCCTCATGACACGCTGGTCGTCATCGACGAGGCCTACCTGGAGTTCACCACCGACCGGCGCTGCCCCGACGCCCTGGCGATGTACCGGGAGTACCCCAACGTGGCGGTGCTGCGCACCTTCTCCAAGGCGTATGGCCTGGCCGGCCTGCGCATCGGCTACTGCGTGGCCCCCGAGGAGGTTGCCACCGCCCTGCGCAAGGCAGCCACGCCCTTCGGGGTCTCCGACATCGCGCAGCAGGCGGCTATCGCCAGCCTGGCCTCCTTCGACGAGCTGCAGGAGCGGGTGGACGCCCTGGTCGGGGAGCGTCAGCGGGTCGTCACCGCGCTGCGGTCCCAGGGCTGGGACGTGCCCGAGACCCAGGCCAACTTCGTCTGGATGCCGCTCGGCGAGGACGCCCTGGACTTCGCCGACGCGTGTGCCGGGGCGGGGTTGATCGTCCGCCCGTTCCCCGGCGAGGGCGCCCGGTGCACGATCGGGGAGACCGAGGCGAACGACCGGTTCATCGAAGTCGCCGCGTCGTACGCAGGCACCCGTGCGGCCGTGGCCGGTCCGGTAACGTAGAGGCGTTCAACGTCGGCGAAGATCAGCCGGGGTCGGAGGAGGGCATGTGAGCGACACCGAGGTCGCCTCTGCATCGGGACCGCCTGTGGCCACCGACGAGCCGCCGCAGGTGGATGTGACCGACGGCGGCCCGGACATGGTGCAGTTCCTCGACGCCGACGGTCAGCGCGTGAGCCCCAGCGAGGTCAGCGAGCCGTACTCCTCCTACCTCGACGACGTCACCGAGGACGACCTGCGCGCCTTCTACCGCGACCTGGTCCTCGTGCGCCGCGTCGACGCGGAGGGGTTCGCGTTGCAGCGCCAGGGTGAGCTCGGACTGTGGCCCTCGCTGCTCGGACAGGAAGCGGCCCAAGTGGGAGCCGGCCGCGCTATGCGTCCCCAGGACTACGCCTTTCCGGGCTACCGGGAGCACGGCGTCGCGTGGTGCAAGGGGGTGGATCCGGTCAACTTGCTCGGCATGTTCCGCGGGGTGAACCACGGTGGCTGGGACGCGGCGGAGAACCACTTCCACCTCTACACCATCGTCATCGGCAACCAGATGCTGCACGCTACCGGGTACGCGATGGGCGTGACGCGCGACGGCGCTGTGGGCACGGGCGACCCCGACCGGGACACGGCGGTGATGGCCTTCACCGGCGACGGGGGGACGGCGCAGGGCGACTACAACGAGGCGCTGGTCTTCGCGGCCGTGACCCAGGCCCCGGTGGTGTTCTTCGTCCAGAACAACCACTGGGCGATCTCTGAGCCCAACGACAAGCAGTTCACGATCGGGGTCTACCAGCGGGCTCGTGGCTTCGGCTTCCCGGGGGTCCGGGTGGACGGCAACGACGTCCTGGCCACCTATGCCGTGACCCGGGCCGCGCTGGACCGGGCCCGTTTGGGTCAGGGCCCGACGCTGATCGAGGCGTTCACCTACCGCATGGGGGCGCACACCACCTCGGACGACCCCACCAAGTACCGGATCGAGGCCGAGGTCGACCTGTGGCGGGCGAAGGACCCGATCGACCGGCTGCGCGCCTACCTGTTGGCCCAGGAGCTCGTCGACCAGGCCTGGCTGGACGACCTGGGCCTAGAGGCCGACGAGCTGGCCCGGCGCATCCGCAGGTCCTGCCAGCAGATGCCCGACCCGGAGCACTCGGCCATGTTCGAGCACGTCTACGCCGAGCCGCACCCGGGGGTCGAGCGGGAGGCCCGGGAGCTGGCCGAGTATCTCGCCGGGTTCGAGGAGGACTGATGGGGACCTCGGCGGGCGCTGCGACGAAGATGAGCATCGCCAAGGCGCTCAACGCCGGGATGCGCGCCGCGCTGGAGGCCGACGAGAAGGTCGTGCTGATGGGGGAGGACGTCGGCAAGCTGGGCGGGGTCTTCCGCATCACCGAGAGCCTGCAGAAGGACTTCGGCGAAGAGCGCGTGGTCGACACCCCCTTGGCCGAGTCGGGGATCCTGGGCGCAGCGGTCGGTCTGTGCCTGCGCGGCTACCGCCCGGTGGTGGAGATCCAGTTCGACGGGTTCGTGTACCCGGCGTTCGACCAGATCGTCAGCCAGGTGGCCAAGATGCACTACCGGTCGCTCGGGAGGCTCACCCTCCCCCTGGTCATCCGCATCCCCTATGGGGGCGGCATCGGGGCGGTGGAGCATCACAGCGAGTCGAACGAGGCGTACTTCGCACACACCGCGGGCCTGCGAGTCGTCTCGTGCGCCACGCCGGAGGACGCGTACTGGATGGTGCAGCAAGCCATCGCCAGTGACGACCCCGTCGTGCTCTACGAGCCGAAGCGGCGCTACCACGAGCGCGGCGAGATCGAGCTTGCCCAGAGCGCTCCCCTGGGGCTGCACCAGGCTGCGGTGCGCGTGACCGGGGAGGACGTCACCCTGCTCACGTACGGCCCGATGGTCAAGGTGGCGATGGCGGCGGCCCAGGCGGCCCAGATGGAGCACGGCCCCTCGGTCGAGGTCGTCGACCTGCGCTCGCTGTCCCCGCTGGACGTGCCGGTGGTCACCGAGTCGGTCCGCAAGACCGGGCGCGCCATCGCGGTGACCGAGGCGCAGACCTTCCTCGGCATGGGTGCGGAGCTGGCCGCCACAGTGCAGCGGGAGTGCTTCTACCACCTCGAAGCGCCCGTGCTCCGAGTCGGGGGCTACAACATCCCCTACCCCCCGAGTCGCCACGAGGAGGTCTTCCTGCCCGACCTGGACCGCATCCTGCACGCGGTCGACACCGTCATGAGCTACTGAGCGTAGTCGCCGACTCAGGCACAGCACCGAGGAGGAGTCATCGTGCCGTTGTTCCCGCTGCCCGACCCGGGTGAAGGGCTCGTCGAGGCCGAGATCGTCACCTGGAAGGTCAAGAAGGGCGATGAGGTCACGACCAACGACGTCGTCGTCGAGGTCGAGACGGCGAAGTCGCTGGTGGAGCTGCCCATTCCCTACGACGGCGTGGTGCGGGAGCTGCTCGTCGCCGAGGGCGACGTGGTCGAGGTGGGCACGGCGATCATCGACATCGACGACGGCGGTGCGGGCAACGCGGAAACGCCGCAGAGCCGCGAGCTCGCGTCGGACAGGTCGACGGACCCGCAGCGCGCCGAACCCGACGGAGACACGGCCCAGGTCTCGCGACCGGACGACCTGGTCCCCGAGGTCGCCGACGACCCATCCGCGCGGGGGGCCTCCACCGCCCGTGAGGCCAACCTCGTCGGCTACGGCCCTTCCGTCGGGTCGACCACCCGCCGGCGTCGCAAGAGCAGCACGGACGGCTCGTCCACCGGTTCGGGCAGTGGGGATGCGCGACCCCGGCCCAAGGCCAAGCCGCCGGTGCGCAAGTATGCGAAGGACCGTGGCGTCGACCTGGCCGCTGTGCGCGCGACGGGTGAGGACGGAGTGGTCACGCGGGCGGACATCGACGCCCACCGGCAAGAGACGCAACCCAGCGAGGACGCGCTGTCCGCGGACGCGACACCCTCGCCGAGCGCTGTCGCCGGCTCCACCGACGCGCGCGAGACCCGCGTCCCGGTCAAGGGCGTGCGCAAGATGACCGCGAACGCGATGGTGGACTCGGCGTTCACCGCCCCACACGTCACCGAGTTCATCGCCGTCGACGTCAGCGCCACGATGGAGCTCGTGCAGCGGCTGAAGGACGACCGCCACTTCCGCGACGTCAAGGTCAGTCCCCTCCTGGTGCTGGCCAAGGCCCTCGTGGTCGCCGTGCGCCGCCACCCCGACCTCAATGCGGTCTGGGACGGGGTCACCGGCGAGATCGTGCAGCGGCACTACGTCAACCTGGGCATCGCCGCGGCCACCCCGCGGGGCCTGATCGTGCCGAACATCAAGGACGCGCACGAGATGGACCTGCACCAGCTCGCCGAGGCCCTGCAAGAGCTGGTCGAGACCGCGCGCGCCGGGCGCACCCAGCCTGCGCAGATGTCCGGAGGCACGATCACCATCACCAACGTCGGCGTGTTCGGCGTGGACACAGGCACTCCGATCATCAACCCCGGCGAGTCCGCCATCGTGTGCTTCGGCGCGGTCCAGCGTCGCCCGTGGGTGGTGACCTCGGACGGTGTCGAACGGATCGAACCGCGGTGGGTCACCGAGCTGTCGATGTCCTTCGACCACCGCCTCGTGGACGGCGAGCTGGGGTCGCGCTTCCTGGCCGACCTCGCGGCGCTGCTCCACGACCCCGCCCTCGCGCTGGTGTGGGGCTGAGCCCGCGCATGGCGCTGCGCGCCCGCGTCAAGGACCGCCTGTTCACCGCGCTGTGCCTCATCGTGGCGATCGCGGTGCTGGTCGTGGGTTTCTCCCGCGGCAACTCCAAGGTCGCCCTCGGCGGCGCCGGGATCTTCCTCGGGTATGCCGTGCTGCACTGGGCCGCGCGCCGGCTCACCCCCGGCGCCCGGCTGGTCATCGGCTCCGAGGCTGATGCGGCGGAGAGGATGGTCCAGGTCAGGGCGACCCGGCTCGCCGGGCAGGTCGCCCTCGCGCTCCTGGTGCTGGCGGTGCTGTGGTGGGTCCTGTGGGACTCCCGCGCCGCGCTGTGGGTCGCCGTCGCATGCGCGCTGGTGCTGGCGAGCTTCGTCGGGGGGCTGGTGTGGTTCAGCCGTGCGGCCACGAGGCCTTCGCGCACCTCGTCAGCCGGAGCCGCCTGAGGAGGTGCAGCTCGAGGTGAACTCCTTCTGGGCCTCCTCCGAGTCGGTCATCTCGACCGGCTCGTAGGTCACCTCCCCGGACTCCGCGTCGGTGCCGCCCTCCTCGGCCGCCCGCTTGACCTCCGAGAACGGCATGTTGATGCTGGCGAGCAGCGCGGCCTGCTCGCTGGACCCCTCGGTGCCGAGCTCGTCGAGCTGTTCGGCCAGCACATCGACCTCCATGAACTCCACCTCGGTCAGATGGTCTTCGGCTCCCTGGGCCACCAGCTCACGCCCGTCCAGCACCTGTGCGGCCACGGGTGCCATGCCCTCGAAGAACGCCACGCACACCTCGTCGTCCATCGAGGAGGCGTCGGGCAGGTCGCCGGAGCCGCTCTGGCCACCGGATCCGCTGGTCTGCGAAGACGAGTCCTGCGACTCCTTCTCGCCCTGTGAGCCCCCACCGCCCTCGGAGCCACCGGTGGCCTCTGCCTGGTCACCCTCGCCCTCGCCCTCGCCCTCGGCCGGGATGCCTTCGTCCTCGTCGCTGCTCTCCTCCTCAGCGAGCGCAGACTCCTCTCCCGGTGGAGTCTCGTCGGTCGTGGTGCATCCGGCGACCGACAGGGTCAACACACACAGTGCCAGCGCGGCAGTCTTCTTCATCGGCGCGTGCTCCTTCGTCGGCGATGGGACAGCAGGCTATCGGCCTGCGCCTCACGGTGTCATGACCAGTGCGTCCAACACGGCGCGCGCGGTCTCCTGGCTGCCCACCACCTTGTAGGCCGAGTCCTGCGTGAGACGCCGCCCGGCGCTGCGCCGGGTCAGAGCCTCGGTGGACATCGAGATCGTCGTGCTCTCGACGTCCTCCTCGGGATGCTGCTCCTGGTCCGCCGCGTCCTCGGCCGCCGTGTCCTGCGAGCCGGTGAACAGCTCGTGACCGACGACCTCGCCGTCCTCGTTGTGAGCCATCCGCACTCCCGTCCGTGCCGTGACCGGGCCGGTGCTCTCCAGGATGACCGTCTGCCCGGCCGGCAGCGACAGGCGCCGCGTCACCACCCGTGGGAAGGCGTCGACGATCCGCGCGACGAAGGTGGCCGCTGCGGGGCTGTCCAGGTTGCCGATGCGGCCGAGGGCCTCGCGCACATCCTGCTCGTGGACCCAGATGTCGATCAGCCTGCGGCGGAGCAGCTCACCGAGGGACATGGTCTTCTCCAGTGGAGCACGCACGGGCGTCTCCAGCGTGAGGTCCGGGTTGCCCAGCGAGGCGAGCCGGTTGAACATCACGGTCTCGAGCTCGGCCAGCACCTCCTCCAGGCTGTGCTCGCGGCGGGCCTGGACGCCGTGCTCGAGCCAGCGCGTGAACTCGCTGCGCAGGTGGCCGTCCTCGGTCAGCTCGGTGAGGGGGTAGGGCCCGCCGTCCAGGAACGCCTCCACGGAGGCGATATGCGCGAAGTGGTCCTTGACCGTCCAGCCCGGGCAGCTGGTGGGCTCCTCGGCCTTGCCGGCAGGGCAGGAACGCCCGAGGTCGATGAGGGACCGCATGGCCTGCCGGAAACCCTCCACGAGGTCGGGAAGCTCCTCGGGGGCGGCGGGGTGTGACGGCATGCCGATCAGCCTATCTAGCATGAAAGGGTGTCGCGCCCCCTGCTCCACCCCTCCGCCGAGGGCTCAGCGCCCGTGACCGGGGAGCCGTCGGCCCGGCTGCCAGGGTCGGGCGTGAGCTGGCTGCCGGTCTGCGCTGTGGTGGCCGTCGCACTGGCCTGGGCGCTGCCGGCCGCGGCCTTCAGCGGGGCGACCGCCCCGCTGCTGCTGGCCGACGCGGGACCGTGGGTGCGATGGGGGCAGGTGGTGATCGGGGTCGTGCACGACGTTGCCGCTGCGCTGAGCGTAGGCCTGCTGGTGGTCGGTGGCTTCCTCGTGCCGGAGGGCCGGACGTCGCGCCGGCGCGAGGTCGCGGCGACCGGCGCCGCGCTCGCGGCCTCGGTATGGGCCGCGGCGGCCCTGGCGTCGCTGCTCGTGGGCTTCGCGGAGGTGGCCAACCTGCCGCTCGGCGGGGCGGGCTACTGGAGCACGCTGTCCGAGAACCTTCTCGCCCTGGAGCTCGTGCGGCTGTGGACCATCGAGGTGGCACTGGCCACGATCCTCGCCGTGGTGTGTGCCGCAGTGCGCACCCGAGGCGGTCTGGCCTGGGCGGCCGTCCTGGCCTTCGCCACGCTCGTCCCCGTGGCGTACACCGGTCACTCCAGCGGCCTGGAGGGGCACGAGACGGCGGTGACCGCGCTCGGCATCCACCTGATCGCGGTGACCTCCTGGGTCGGGGGGTTGCTGGCGCTCATCGTGCTGCGCCCGCATCTCGGGCCGGCGCTGTTGCCGACCACCCGGCGCTTCTCCACCCTCGCCCTGTGGTGCTACGTCGCCGTCGGCCTGTCGGGGCTGCTCTTCGCGCTGGATGCCGTGCAGGCGTGGGATGACCTGCTCACCGCGTACTGGGCGCTGGTCTGGGGCAAGATCCTCCTGCTGGTGGTGCTCGGCGCGTCCGGGTACGCGCACCGGCGGTGGCTCCTGGGCCGCGGGCTGCGGGACGGTGCTGCGTTCTTCCGCCTGGCCACGGTCGAGGCCCTGGTCATGGCCGCCGCCCTCGGTCTGGCGGTCGCGTTGTCCCGGACGCCGCCGACCGGCGCTCAGGAGATCGACAGCACCTCCTCGGTGCAGCTGCTCACCGGCTACCCCGAGCCGCCTGTGCTGACGCCGGGGTCGTGGCTCACGGTCTGGCAGGTGAACTGGTTCTTCCTGCTGATCGCCGTGATGGCCGTGGGTCTCTACCTCGCGGGCGTACGACGCCTGAGGCGACGGGGCGACGGATGGCCGCTGCTGGCGACCGTCGCGTGGATCGTGGGCTGGGCCGTCTTCGTCTACACCACCCAAGGCGCGCCAGGCGTCTACGGAAGGGTGCTGTTCTCGATGCACATGGTCATGCACATGGCGCTGATGATGGTCATCCCGATCTTCCTGGTGCTCGGCTCGGCCATCACCTTGGCGTTGCGGGCCTTGGCGCCCCGCCGCGACAAGACCCTCGGCCCCCGAGAGGTGCTCCTGGCGGTCGTGCACTCGCGCTATGCGGCCGTGGTGGCCAACCCGGTCGTCGCGGCCGCGATCTTCTTCGGCTCTCTGGTCGGCTTCTACTGGAGCGGCGCGCTCGAGTTGGCTCTGACCACGCATATCGGGCACGTGCTCATGACCCTGCACTTCCTGCTCGCGGGCTATGCGTTCGTGTGGTCGCTCATCGGCACCGACCCCGGTCCGGCGAAGTGGCCGGCTCCGATGCGTCTCCTCGTGCTGCTGGCTACCCTCGCCGCGCACGCGTTCTTCGGCCTCGCGCTCATGTCGGGGACGTGGTTGCTGGCGCCGGGGTTCTTCAAGGCCCTCGAGCTGTCCTGGGACCCGGACCTGCTCGTCGACCAGCAGCTCGGCGGCACGATCGCCTGGGGTATCGGCGAGATGCCGACTCTGGTCCTGGCCATGCTCGTGACCTGGGACTGGCTGCGCCGCGATGAGCGTGACGCCAGGCGTGGGGACCGGCGAGCGGCCCGCGACGAGGACGCCGAGCTCGCTGCGTACAACGAGCGTCTCGCTTCGATGAACCGGCCCCGCTCCTAGGGCCCTGGCCGGCCGCGCTGCGGGCGTGGCCGGGTCAGAACGCGGCCTCCGGCACGTCCATGAGCGAGGTGTCCGTGGCGGTGACGATGGCGGCGTCGCTTCCCAGCCGCGGGAGGACCTCGCGAGCGAAGAAGCGCGCCGCCGCCACCTTGCCGGTGTAGAAGGCGTGCTCGGAGGCGGAGACCTCGTTCCCCAGAGCGCCGAGTGCGACCTCGGCCTGGCGCAGCAGGAGCCATCCGACGAGGACGTCACCGGCGGCGAGCAGCAGCCGCGTGCAGTGCTGGCCCACGATGTAGACCTGGTTGACGTCGCCAGGGCCCCGCGGGTCAGCCGCAGCCGCTCGCTCCACCAGGAAGGCGACCATCGTCTGGAGGTCCGTCAGGGCCCGGCCGAGCAGCTCGCGCTCGGCGCGCAGCGCGTCGTCCGGCGCCCCGCCCGCGATGAGCTCCTGGACCTGTGCGGTGAGGGCGGAGAACGCCTCGCCGCGGTCTCGCAGGATCTTGCGGAAGAAGAAGTCGAGGCCCTGGATGGCCGTCGTTCCCTCGTAGAGACTGTCGATCTTGGCGTCGCGCACGTACTGCTCCACGGGGTAGTCGGTGAGGAACCCCGACCCCCCGAACGTCTGGAGCGACTCGGTGCCCAGCAGCACCCAGGCCCGCTCGGAGCCGCAGCCCTTGACCAACGGCAGCAGCAGGTCGTTGATGCGTTGGGCCAGGTGGGTCGGCGAGCCGGGCACGAGGGCCTCCGCGCCAGACTGCACCTGCGCGGCGTGGACCGTGTCCTGGTAGGTCGCCGTGAACAGCATGAGCGCCCGAAGCCCTTCGGCATAGGACTTCTGCAGCATCAGTGAGCGACGCACATCGGGGTGAGCCGTGATCCGCACCCGCGGCGCGGACTTGTCCGCCATCTGGGTCAGGTCGGCGCCTTGGAACCGTTCCTTGGCGTACTCCAGCGCGTTGAGGTAGCCGGTCGACAGCGTGGCGATCGCCTTGGTGCCGACCATCATCCGCGCGTACTCGATGATGCGGAACATCTGGGCGATGCCGTCGTGAACCTCGCCGAGCAACGTGCCGACCGCCGGGGCGTCCTCGCCGAACCTGACCTCGCAGGTGGTGGAGACCTTGAGTCCCATCTTCTTCTCGACGCCGGTGACGACGACCCCGTTGCGCTCGCCGAGCTCGCCGGTCCCGAGGTCGACCTGGAACTTCGGCACCACGAACAGCGACAGGCCCTTGGTGCCCGGCCCGGCCCCCTCGGGGCGAGCCAGGACGAAGTGGACGACGTTGTCGTAGAAGGGAGCCTCAGCGGAGGTGATGAAGCGCTTCACCCCCGTGACATGCCAGGTTCCGTCTCCGGCCGGGGACGCGGTCGTGCGGGCGGCGCCGACGTCGGAGCCCGCATCGGGCTCGGTGAGCACCATCGTCGCGCCCCATGGCTGCTCGACCATGAGCTCGGCCAGGCGACGCTGCTCGGGCGTGCCGAGGCGGTGGAGCACCTCGGCGAAGGTGTACCCGGAGGCGTACAGCTTCACCGCCGGGTTGGAGCCCAGGATCATCTCGCCGACGGCCCAGGACAACGAGGGAGGAGCGGCGGCGCCCCCGAGCGGCTCGGAGATCTCCAGCCGGCCCCAGCCGGAGTCGATGTAGTGCCGGTACGACGCCACGAAGGCCTCCGGCATGCTCACCTCGCCGGTGCCGGGGTCGAAAGCCGGCGGGTTCCGGTCGGACTCCGGGAGGCTGTCGCCGAGCCGACCTTCGGCCAGGGTGGCGACCTCGGCCAGGACGTCGCGGGCCGTCTCGGGGTCGATGTCGTCGAACGGGGGCACGCCCATGACGGCTTGCCGGTCGAGCACCTCGAACAGGTTGAACTCCAGATCACGCACGTTGGCCCGGTAGTGACTCACCTCCCCAAGGGTATGCGCCCTCCGCCTTCCGCACCCCCAGCCAGATGTCGTCACCTCCATCGCCGAGCTCGAGGCTGGAGGTCTCCTACCTGGCTGGGGGTGGCGGTGGCGGTGGCCGTGGCGTGGTCCTACGTCAACCCTAGGCCAGCGCGGGGATCGAGGTCAGCAGGGCCAGGCTCGGTACCGACGCCTGGGCGAGCGCGGCCCGCGTATAACGGGGTCCGCCACCCATGCGCAGCACCGCCGCCGCGGCGACCATGCTGCCGCAGCTGAAGAGGTACAGCGTCCAGCCGGCCGTGGCGTATCCGGTCAGCAGGAATACGGGCCCGAGCAGCGCCCCGATGGCCAGGAAGAGGTTGTAGAAGCCCTGGTTGTAGGCGAAGAACGCGGCGTCGTCGGCCGCCGCCTGGTCGGGCAGGCGGAAGGCGCGCCAGACCTCGGGACGCCGCCACCACACCGTTTCGGCCAGAAAGATCGCGATGTGAACCAGGCCGGCGATGATGGACAGCACGGATGCGAGGACCGCCATGCCGCCAGTATGGCGAAGCGCGACAGCGAGCGGGGGACGTGGCCGGTCAACG
>NZ_DATFMA010000040.1:0-12711 GCF_035267225.1 Ornithinimicrobium sp. | reverse complement strand
GTCTCTGTGGTCGGCCACCCGCACCGAGGGCCTGGAGGGGGTGGTCTCCAAGCGGCGCAGCTCGGTGTACCGGCCCGGGACCCGCAGCGCCGACTGGTTGAAGTACCCCCACCGCGCGACCGAGTCCTACGTCGTGGGCGGCTGGCGTCCCGAGGTCGGCTCCTCGCGACTGGGTGCCGTGCTGGTCGGTGTCCCGACCGGCAGACCGCCCGCAGGACTGCACTACCGGGGGCGTGTGGGCAGCGGGCTCGCCGGACGAGCAGGGGCCGCGCTGGCCGAGGCGGTCGCGGGGTGTCCGAGCGCGGACTGCCCGTTCACCTCCGAGATGCCGCCTACCGACGCGCACGGCACCACCTGGGTGCGCCCGGAGCTGGTCATCGACGTCCGTTCGTTGGGCCTGACCGCCGGCGGGCGCCTGCGCCAGCCCTCCTTCGTCCGCCCTCGCCCCGACCTCGGTGTCGAGGAGCTGGCGGATGGATGAGGCTGCGGCGCAGCGTCTGCGGGTAGCCGGACGCGAGATCCGGGTCACGCATCTGGACAAGGTGCTCTACCCGCGGACCGGCACCACCAAGTCGGACGTCCTGGCTCATTACGTGGCCGTGGCCGACCGTCTGCTGCCCCACCTGCAGCAGCGGCCGCTGACCCGGATCCGGTGGCCGAACGGGGTGGCAGCGGACCACTTCTTCGAGAAGAACCTGCCCAGCGGCGCCCCCGCCTGGCTGGACCGGGTCACCATCGGCGGGCGTGGCTACGGCTCGCGCTCGGACGGCGCTGAGGTCACCTACCCCCTGGTCGAGGACCTGGCCGCGCTGGTCTACCTGGTCAACCTCGGGTCGCTGGAGCTGCACGTCCCGCAGTGGCGGGTCGACGAACACGGGGCACCCCAACGCCCCGACCGCATGGTGGTCGACCTCGACCCGGGGCCGGGCACGGGGTTGACGCAGTGTGCCCAGGTTGCTCTGCTGGTGCGCGAGCACATCCAGGGCACGGGGCTGGAGCTCACGCCGGTGACCAGCGGCAGCAAGGGCATGCAGCTGTACGCCCAGCTGGAGGGTGAGCGCGAGGCGGCCGAGGTGAGCGCGGTGGCCAAGTCGCTGGCCCAGCACCTCACCTCGAGCCATCCTCATCTCGTGGTGTGGCAGATGAAGCGCGAGCTGCGCCGAGGCAAGGTCTTCCTGGACTGGTCACAGAACGTGGCGGCCAAGACCACCATCTGCCCGTGGTCGCTGCGGGGCCGGGAGCACCCGACGGTGGCCACCCCACGGTCCTGGGGGGAAGTCGAGGACGGCGCGCACGGGCGCACGCCCCTGGAACAGGTCGACATCCACCAGGTGGCGAGCTACCTGTAGCGCGGCGAGACACCTGGGGACCGAGCGCGCGCGGCTCGGTCCGGTGAGGCGGCCGAGGACATGCACAGGCCCCGGCCACCGTGCGGGTGGCCAGGGCCTGTGCGGAACCGTCGTCGCGACCTCAGTGGGCCGCGGCGTACGCCTCCTGGACGTCTTGGGAGACGCGGCCACGGTCACTGACCTGGTAGCCGTTGGCCCGACCCCACTCACGGATCTTGGCCAGCTCCTCACGGGATGAGCCACCACCTGAACCGCCGTTGCGACGACGGGTCTGACGACGGCCACCGGAGCGTCGCGCCTGCCCCACCCAACGGGCGAAGTCGTTACGCAGCTGGGCGGCGTTGCCGTCACTCAGGTCGATCTCATAACTGACACCGTCGAGTGAGAACTCCACTGTCTCCGTGGCTTCGCTACCGTCGACGTCATCCTCGAGAATGACTTGTACTCGTTGAGCCATGAAATTGTACCTCTTGCTTCATCGGGGGATGTGATCCGGACACGGATCGGATCACCACGCTGATATTAACCCCGAAATAGCGAGAAAGACAACATTGAATGGCTAGTGTTCGTTTGTGTCCTCGGCCGCGCCCGGGGATTCCGGATTCGCCGCTCGTGCTGCGTCTTCCTCGGCCTCCCAAACCCGTTGCGCCGCACGCTCTCGACGGTCACCCTCGATGATGTGCTTCATGATCACCCAGAAGAGGTAGAGCAGTCCGACCGTGGGCAACAAGGCGGCCACGATGCCCCAGGTGCTCGCCAAGAGGTCCACCTCACACCTGCGGCCTGACAAAGGGAAACAGGATCGTCTCCCGGATACCCGCCCCTGTGAGCAGCATCATGACCCGGTCGATGCCCAAGCCCAGGCCGCCCATCGGCGGCGCTCCCTGCTCGAGGGCCTGGAGGAAGTCCTCGTCGATGGCCATGGCCTCCTCGTCCCCGGCAGCCGCGGCGGCCGACTGCTCCACCAGCCGCTGCCGCTGAATCTGAGGGTCGATCAATTCGCTAAAGGCGGTCGCGCGTTCTGTGCCGCCGATGATGAGGTCCCACGCCTCGATCAGCCCCGGCGAGGATCGGTGTGGACGCGCCAAGGGCTGCGCGATGGCGGGGTAGTCGCACACAAACGTCGGCTGAATAAGGCCGGGTTCCACCAGCGCTTCAAAGAGCTCCATGGCCATTTTCTGTGGCCCGAAGTCGTCATCCAGGTCCAATCCATGCTCCTTGCCCAGCTCGCGCAATCGATCCGAGCCGGTCGAGGTGCTCACATTCTCTCCCAGAGCCACCGAGAGCCCGTCGTAGAAGGGCAACCAGGACCATGGTGCGTCAAGGTCGATCGTCTCCTGCTCATGCGCGACCTGGCGCGAGCCGAGAGCATCGGCGGCGGCCAGGACCAGCTCGCGGGTGAGCTCGGCCATGCTCTCCTGGTCGCCGTAGGCCTCGTAAGCCTCCAGCATGGTGAACTCGGGACTGTGCGAGGAGTCGATGCCCTCGTTGCGGAAGATGCGTCCGATCTCGTAGACCCGGTCGATCCCACCGACCACGGCCCGCTTGAGATGCAGCTCCAGCGCGATCCGCAGGGTCACCGGCAGGTCGAACGCGTTGAGATGCGTGATGAACGGTCGCGCGTTGGCCCCGCCGTGCACGGTCTGCAGGGTCGGGGTCTCGACCTCGAGGTAGCCCCGCGCGTGCATGACCTCCCGGATGGCCCGGGTCACCGCGGCGCGGTCACGCACCATCTGTCTGGCCTCCGGCCGCACGATGAGGTCGACGTAGCGGCGCCGGACGCGCTGCTCCTCCGACAGCTCCTTGTGCAGCACGGGCAGGGGTCTCAGCGCCTTGCTGGCCATGCGCCACGAGTCAGCCATCACGGACAGCTCGCCCCGGCGGCTCGCGATGACCTCGCCCCGGACGAAGACGTGGTCCCCCAGGTCCACCAGCGACTTCCAGCGACCCAGGTCGTCGGCCCCGACGACCGCCGCGCTGAGCATCACCTGCAGCTGGGTGCCGTCGCCCGCTTGGAGAGTGGCGAAGCAGAGCTTGCCGGTGTTGCGGACGAAGATCACCCGCCCGGCGACGGCGACCTCTGCACCGCTCTCGGCCCCCGCCGCCAGGTGGCCCCAGTCGGCGCGGACCTGAGCCAGGGAATGAGTGGTGGGCACCGTGACGGGGTAGGGCGTCACTCCCTCGGCCACCAGCTGGTCACGCTTGGCCTGCCGGACGCGCATCTGTTCCGGCAGGTCGTCGGGACCAGACAGGGGCGGCTCGCTCACGCCCTGCAGCGTACCGGGGGTGATCAGGCGGACTGTGCGTACCTCGCCTCCAGGTCGAGCAGTGCACGCTTGTTCGCCTCTCCCCCGCCGTATCCGGTGAGCGAGCCGTCGCTGCCGATGACGCGGTGGCACGGCACGATGATCGACAGGGGGTTGCGACCGTTGGCCATGCCCACGGCACGGGCGGCGCCGCGCGAGCCGATCACGCGGGCGAGCTCGCCATAGGTCTCGGTCGTCGCGTAGGGGATCCGGCTCAGGGCAGCCCACACCCGATGCTGGAAGGGGGTGCCGCTCGGCGCCAAGGGGAGGTCGAACTCGCGGCGCTGCCCCGCGAAGTACTCCGTGAGCTGAGACCGCGCCTGGCGCAGCACCGGATCACGCTCGAGCTCGTCCGCCCCGAGCCGGAGCCCGGGCTGCTCGGCGCTCACGTATCTGTGCTGGGGGAAGTAGAGGCCGACCAGCGCGCGGCCGTCGCTGACCAGCCTCAGAGCGCAGAGGTCGGTGTCCATCTCGTGCCAGTACCGCGTCATGGTCATCCCTTCGTCTCGCCGATGTGTGGTGGCCGCTCAGCGACGGCCGCCGAGGCCGGCATCCGTGCTGCCGAGTGGTTGCTGGCGGCCCAGAGCGCCTGGGTCACGTAGGCGCGCCAGGGTCGCCAGCGCTGGCTCCGGGACATCAGGTCGGCCGCGTGCTCCCCGAGCCCGACCGCGGCCGCGGTGCGACGCACCCCGAGGTCGGTGGCCGGAAAGGCGTCCGGGTCGTTGAGGCAGCGCAGCGCCATCATCTCGGCGGTCCACGGCCCTACCCCGGGGAGAGCCAGCAGGTCCCGGCGCACCTGGTCGCGGTCGGCTCCGGGGTGCAGAGAGAGCGAGCCGTCGGCCAAGGCGGCCGCCACGGCCCGCAGGGTGCGCAGCCGCGTCTGCGGCATACCGGGGAGGAGGGCCGGGTCCGCGTCCGCGACTTCCGCGGGCGAGGGGAACAGCCAGCCCACCGTGCTTCCCGGGACCGGGGGCAGCCGCTCGCCCAGGGTGCGCACCACCTTTGCCATGAGGGTGCCGGCCGCCGCGGTCGAGACGTGCTGGCTCAGCACGATCCGCAGGGCCATCTCTCCACCGTCCATCGCTCCCGGGATCCGGACACCGGGGCGCTGGGCCAACAGGGGCGCGAGGAGGGGGTCCTGAGCCAGATGAGCCTGCGAGGCGTGCGGATCGGCGTCGAGGTCCAGCAGTCGGCGGCAGCGTTCCACGGCGGCGGCCACATCCCGCACGTCCTGCAGGCTCAGCGAGGCGGCGACGTGGTCCCCGGCCGGCTTCAGATGGACCCATACCGTCCCGTGGGTCAGCCGGGCGGACCGGGCGAAACCACCGTCGACCCACTCTTCGACACCGGGAACCGCCGTGGCCGCCAGATGTCCGAAGAGGCTGTGGGCGTGCAACGGGGCGCGGTAGGGCAGCTTGAGGTGAAGTCGTTGCGCTGCTGTCACCGGGCCGGCCACGACGGAGCCCGCGGCGCGGGCGCCCCGCCCGCGCCGGGCGTCGGCGCTGGCCCGCAGCGCCGTGGGGGTGCTGGCGTAGACGGCCAGGACGGTGTCGTTGAACGAGCGGATGCTGGCGAACCCGGCCGCGTGGGCGACCTCGGACATCGGCAGGCTCGTCGTCTCGATGAGCACCCGGGCGGTCTGCGCGCGCTGGGCCCGAGCCAGAGCCAGAGGCCCGGCCCCCACCTCGTGCGCGAGGACGCGTTCGACCTGGCGAGTGCTGTAGCCCACCCGGGCGGCCAGGCCGGCAACGCCTTCCCGGTCCACGACGCCGTCGGCGATGAGGCGCATCGCTCGCGCGACGGTGTCGCCGCGGTGGTGCCAGAGGGCGGAGCCGGGGGTCGAGTCCGGCCGGCAGCGCTTGCACGCGCGGTATCCGGCCCCCTGGGCCGCTGCGGCACTGGCGTAGAAGCGCATGTTCGCCTCCAGCGGCACGCGGGCCGGGCAGCTGGGCCGGCAGTAGATCCCGGTGCTTCGCACCCCGAGGTAGAAGCAGCCGTCGAAGCGTGGGTCACGACTGCGCACGGCGGCCATCTGGCCCGCGGTGTCGAGTCTCATGCGTCCAGTGTGCCGCCTCTGCCCGCCCCCGGCTGGCAGGAATCCGACATCCTAGTCCGAGCCCCGATCGCTGGCGGGGCTCGACGAGTCCGAGGCGGCGTGCCCCTGCCGCCGACGCCGTCTCTCAGCGCGCTCGCGTCCGGCCAGCACCAGCAGGGTCACCCCGACGAGCGGCAGCACGAGCACCACCATGACGAGGCTGAAGCCCTCCTCGGCCTCGCGACCGCTGGCGTCCAGGACGAGGTAGGCGGTGTAGGAGACGTACAGCGCGACGAAGAGCAGGCCCTCGCGGCGGGCGATCCGCCCACCGGTGTAGACCACGGGCAGGAGGGCGGCGCTGGCCGCCACCATCAGCGGCAGGTCGACCGAGAAGGCTGCGGCCGGCACCGGCAGGCCACCGGGCTTCGCCAGCGCCGGCACCCCCAGCACGAGGCCGATGTTGGCCAGACAGCTACCGATGGCGTTGCCGACGGCCAGGTCGGTCTCACCCTTGCGCACCGCAGCCAACGAGGCCACGAGCTCGGGTAGCGAGGTGCCGATGGCCACCACCGTGAGCCCGATGACCAGACTGCTGATCCCCAGCGCGCCGGCAATGGCGACCGCACCGGTGACGAGCAGGTTCGACCCCCCGACCAGAAGCGCGACTCCCACCACCACGAGCACGAGCGCCACCGGAGCGGAGACGTTCGGGGGCTCCTCCTCGACGGCATCCGCCGGGATGTCGCCCCTCTTGGACAGCCAGACGCTCAGCAGAGTGTGCCCCACCCAGACGGCCAGCAGGATCCCGCCGTCGAGGGTGCTGATGTCGCCGTCCGAGGTGAGCAGGACCAGCAGGAGCCCGAAGCCGATGAGGAACGGCACGTCGACCCGGACCAGCTGCCGGCGCACCGCGAGCGGCAGCACCACGGCGCTCACACCGAGGATGAGCAGGATGTTGGCGATGTTGCTGCCGACGACGTTGCCCAGGGCCAGGTCGCTCTCGCCGGTGAACACCGCGCTGGTGGTCACCGCCAGCTCGGGCGCGGAGGTCGCGACCGAGACCACGGTCAGGCCGACGACCAGTGGCGAGATGCCGACGTCCACGGCCAAGGCCGACGCGCCGCGGACCAGGACCTCGCCACCGGCCACGAGCAGTGCCAGGCCCCCCAGCACCTGCAGCACCGAGACCAGATCCACACCGGGAGTCTAGGCGCGGCCCTGCAAGGGCGGTCACCTGCGAGGATCAGAGGCATGACGCGGCTCTGCCTGCCCTGGCCCCGCGCGTGGCAGCAGGCCCTCTACGGCCCGCACGGCTTCTACCGACGCCGTGACGGGCCCGCGGGTCACTTCAGTACCTCGGTGGCCGGGATTCCGCACGCAGGCGCCGTGATGGCGCGGGCGCTCGCGGCCCTGGCCACCCGGCTGGGTCGCACGACCGTGGTCGACCTGGGCGCGGGCCGGGGTGAGCTCATCGCCCATCTCGCCCGGGCGGCACCGCACCTGCGCGCCGTCGGGGTCGATGTGGTGGCGGCACCGCCGGACCTGCCGGCCTCGGTGCAGTGGTGGGTGAGCCCGGGAGGCGAGGACCTGCCACCGGAGCTGGACGGACTCACCGGCGCGCTCGTGGTCGCCCACGAGTGGCTCGACGTGGTGCCGACGACCGTGGCGCGGCGCGACCTGTTCGGGGTGTGGCGCGCCGGGCACGTCAACGTCAGCACCGGCGAGGAGTCGTGGCCTCACCCGGTGCGGGAGGAGGAGCGCGCCTGGCTGGAGGCGTGGGCCGACGCAGACACCGAGATCGCCGAGGTCGGGTTGGCCCGTGAGCGAGCGCTGGCTGCGCTGCGCCGGAGTGTGCGCGACTGCTCGGTGCTGGTGGTGGACTACGGCCACCACCAGGGCGAGCGACCTCCCCAGGGCACCTTGGTGGGCTACCGGGACGGGGGGATGCTGCCGGCCGTGCCGAACGGCTCGATGGACCTGACCGCCCACGTGGCCATCGACGCCCTGGTGGCCTCCTGCGGCGAGGGTGGCGTGAGGTGGGCACGCCAGCGAGAGATGCTGCCCGACCTCCTCGACCCCCCACCGCTGGACGCCGAGCTGGCTCGCCCACAGCCGGCGGCCTACCTGCAGCAGGTCGCCGAGCAGGCGGCCTGGGGCGAGCTGTGCCGCCGCGGCGGGTTGGGCGACTTCTGGTGGGTCCTCACCGAGCCACCCGCTAGGTTGGCCCGATGAGCCGTCCGGACCCCCCCGGTGACTCGACGCAGGTCCGACCCCTGGAGGTCGCGGTCGGCGCAGCCGGGCTGAGCACCACGGAGATGGTGCTGAACATCGGGCCGCAGCATCCGGCGACCCATGGCGTGCTGAGGCTGCGGATCACCGCGGACGGAGAGCGGATCGTCGCCGCCGAGCCCATCGTGGGCTACATGCACCGGGGGGCGGAGAAGCTCTTCGAGGTGCGCGACTACCGCCAGATCATGGTCCTGGCCAACCGGCACGACTGGCTGTCCGCGTTCAGCAACGAGATCGGCGTCGCGCTGACCGTGGAGGCGATGCTGGAGATGGAGGTGCCGACGCGTGCCACCTGGGCTCGTACCCTCCTGGCGGAGCTGAACCGGGTGCTGAACCACCTCATGTTCCTGGGCTCCTTCCCGCTGGAGCTCGGCGCGATCACCCCGGTCTTCTACGCCTTCCGGGAGCGCGAGGAGCTCCAGGCCGTCATGGAGGAGATCTCCGGTGGCCGGATGCACTACATGGTGGCCCAGGTCGGCGGGCTCCGGCACGATCTGCCCCCGCAGTGGCTGGAGCACGTCCAGGCGGCGGTCGAGGCGGTGCGTGCCCGCTTGCCCGACCTCGAGTCGATGCTGGTCGGCAACGAGATCCTGCAGGCCAGGACGCGCGGCGTGGGGGTGCTCGACCCGGCTACCGCGATCGCCTACGGGGTCAGCGGTCCGATCGCCAGGGCCAGCGGGGTCGACCTGGACCTACGGCGGGACGACCCCTACCTGGCCTACTCCCACCTGTTCACCAGCGGCGGCCCGGGCCGGGTGGTCACCCGCACCGCCGGCGACGCGCTGGCCCGGCTGGAGGTGCTGCTCGAGCAGGTGCACGTCAGCCTCGACCTCGCCGAGTGGTGCGTCGACGTGCTGCGCGACATGCCGGAAGGCCCCATCAACGTCAAGCTGCCGAAGACCCTCAAGGTGCCCGCGGGAGAGCGCTACCTCGCCACCGAGAGCCCCCTGGGCCTCAACGGCTACTACCTGGTGAGCCGGGGCGACAAGGTGCCGTGGCGCCTGAAGCTGCGTTCGGCCTCGTTCAACAACGTCCAGGTGCTGACCGAGCTGCTTCCGGGCACGTTGGTCGCCGACATGGTGGCCATCCTCGGCTCGACGTTCTTCGTGGTCGGAGACATCGACAAGTAGGACGCCCGGCCACGACTCACCCGTAGGCCACGCCGTCGTGCCCGGGCGACGGGTCGTCGTCCTCGTCCTCGGGCAGTCGGCACCAGCTCTGTCCCACGTATCCGGCGGCGCTCACGCAGACCGCCGCGACGGCGCTCACCAGCGCCCGCACGAACAGCCCGCGGACCGAGGGCACGTCCAGCGTCGAGAGGTGCACGACGGCGTTGGCCAGGTAGAAGCCGAACAGGATGGCCCCGCCCAAGGCCCCGGCCTGGGCGGCCACCAGAGTCCCCCGCGCCTGCTGCGGGGTGGGCATGCGCCGGCCCCCGGCGTGCCGTTGCGGGGTTCGCACGTACTGTCTGACCCGCCACGCGGCCGCCAGCACGAGGACGACGTACAGCGCCATGGGGACGAGGGCGAGCCAAGGCAGCTGAGGGTACTCGTGCCCGGTGGTGCGCCAGGCCAGCAGGGCGAGCCAGCCGAGCACCGTGCTCACTGCGGCGAACAGCCCACCCGCGGCGATGCTGATCCCGTCCTGGGGTGTCTTCACGCCTCGATGCCTCGCGGCCGCACGCCGGTGGTGTCGAGGGTGTCGACCAGATCGGACAGCGCGACCAGCTCGCTGCCGGTCGACAGGCTCGCCGCCGGGTCGACGTCGTGCCAGGGCACGAGAACGAAGGCGCGCTCCACCGCGCGCGGATGCGGCAGGCTCAAGCCGTGCTCCTCCCGGCGGACCTCGCTGCCCGCACGCGGGTCGCCGTACTGGATGAGGTCCAGGTCCAGGGTGCGCGGTCCCCACCGCACGCCACGCACCCGGCCGTGGCGCTGCTCGATCTCGTGCAGCCGGGACAGCAGCACACGAGGGGGCAACGAGGTGCGCGCCAGCGCGACGGCGTTGACGTAGTCATCCTGCTCGGGGCCCCCGACCGGGACGGTGAGGAACAGCTCCGAGGCCCGCACCCCCCTCAGACCGGGGACGTCCGCCAGCTCGCGGACGGCGTCTCGCACCGTGCGGGCCGCCCTGCCCTGGTTGGCCCCGAGGGCGATGACCACCGGCAGGTCACGGCGCCGGCGCACCGTGACCGCGACGTCCTCGAAGGGCACTCCGACCGGGGCCGCGGGCTTGTGCACGGTGACCGAGACCTCCTGCACCTCCTCGTGCTCGAGCTGGACCGTGTCGGCGATCTCGGCGGCGAGGGTCTCGATGAGCTGATGCGCCGGCCCGCTCACCAGCCGCACCACGGTGGCTGCCACCTGGCTGTAGTCGACCGTGTCGGCGACGTCGTCAGTGGCCGCGGCCGCGGCGGCATCGACCTGCATCACCACGTCGACGAGGAAGTCCTGACCGTGCTCGCGCTCGACGGGCAGGACCCCGTGCCGGCCGAACGCCTGCACGCCCCGCAGGGCGATGGTGTCAGCCACGCTGGGCTCGATCCCAGACGCCGAGCGCCTGGGCGGTGCTGGGCACGTCGTGGACCCGCACCGCCCAGACCCCGGCCTGGGCACAGAGCAGGCTCGTGGCCGCGGTCGCGGGGTCACGATCGGCTGCGGCGAGCTCGGTGCGCACGCGCGGCAGCCGCCCGAGGAACCGCTTGCGCGAGGTGCCCACCAGGACGCGGTGCCCGAGGGCGACCACCCGACCGAGGCCGGCCAGCAGGGCCCAGTTGTGCGAGGCGTCCTTGGCGAACCCGAACCCCGGGTCGACGATGATCTGGTCGCGGGACAGACCCTCGGCGCAGAGCTGTTCCACCCGCTGGTGAAGATGCTGGACCACCTCGGTGACCACGTCGCGATACTGAGCCGCGGCGTCCATCTGCGCAGAGTGGCCCCGCCAGTGCATGGCGATGTAGGGAACTCTGGCACGGGCCACCGTCTCGGCCATGTCGGGGTCGGCGAGTCCCCCGGAGACGTCGTTGACCATCTCCGCGCCGGCCTCGACTGCGGCTGCGGCCACCGAGGCGCGCATCGTGTCCACCGACACGGGAACGCCGCGCTCGCGCAGCTGCGCGACGACCGGCACGACCCGTCGGAGCTCCTCGGCCTCGCTGACACGCTGCGCACCGGGCCGCGTCGACTCGCCACCGACGTCGACGAGATCGGCCCCCTGCTCGACCAGATGGATCCCGTGGGCCACCGCTGCTTCCGTGGCCTGCCATCGGCCGCCGTCGCTGAAGGAGTCGGGGGTGACGTTCAGCACCCCCATGATCGAGGTCACCGGTTCACACCCGGCGAGCCAGGGCGAGGCTCATCGCCTCCGCCCGCGTGGCCCCGGCGCGCAGCTGGCCCCGCACCGCCGAGGTGATGGTGCGCGCCCCGGGCCGGCGGACGCCCCGCATCGACATACACAGGTGCTCGGCCTCGATGACCACGATGACCCCTCGCGGATGCAGGTGCTCCTCGAGCGCCTCCGCGACCTCCGTGGTCAGCCGCTCCTGCACCTGGGGGCGCCGGGCGTACACGTCGACCAGTCGCGCCAGCTTCGACAGCCCGGTGATCCGGCCGTCGGGGCCGGGGATGTAGCCCACGTGAGCCACGCCGTGGAACGGCACCAGATGGTGCTCGCAGACGCTGTAGACCTCGATGTCGCGGACCAGGATGAGCTCCTCGTGCTCCACGTCGAACGTCGTCTCCAGCACTGCGGCGGGCGACTGGCTGAGTCCGGCGAACATCTCCGCGTAGGACCGGGCGACGCGAGCCGGGGTGTCCACCAGGCCGTCCCGATCAGGGTCCTCCCCGACGGCGACGAGGATCTCGCGCACGGCGGCCTCGATCCGGGCGTGGTCCACCGCCGCGTGCGGCATGGTGCCGGGAGGCCGGTCGGAGAGCTCGGGCAGCGTGGTGGCGCCGGCGAGCTCGGCGCGGCCGGAGTCAGAGGCGGCCGGGGTCGACATGGCCGCCTTCGGGGACCGGGACCACCTGGGAGGCGGGGTGCTCCTGCGGCGCGTGATGCCCGTTGGACATGCCGCGGCGCTCGGCCTCGGTGAGCACCGGGCCACGCTCGTGCACCCCCCGCTCGTCGCTGGACAGCCACACGGGGCGGTGGGGGCGCTTGACGACGTCGGCGAAGAGCTCGGCCAACGCCTCGGCGTTGAGCGTCTCCTTCTCCAGCAGCTCGAGCACGAGGTGGTCCAGCAGGTCGCGGTTGTCGTTCAGAGCGTGCCACGCCTCGTCGTGCGCGGCCTCGATGAGACGCCGGACCTCGCGGTCCACCACTCCCGCCAGGTCCTCGGAGTAGTCCCGCTCGTGACCCATGTCCTTGCCGAGGAACACCTCGGAGGAGCCCTGTCCCAGCTTCACGGCCCCGACCCGCTCGCTCATGCCGAACTGGGTCACCATCTTGCGGGCAAGCCCGGTGGCCTTCTCGATGTCGTTCGCTGCCCCGGTGGTGGGGTCGTGGAAGATGATCTCCTCGGCGACCCGGCCGCCGAGCGCGTAGGCGAGCTGGTCGAGCAGCTCGTTGCGGGTTGTCGAGTACTTGTCGTCGGCCGGCAGCACCATCGTGTAGCCCAGGGCCCGGCCGCGCGGCAGAATCGTGATCTTGCTGACCGGGTCGGTGTGGCGCATCGCCGCGGCCACGAGCGCGTGCCCGCCCTCGTGGTAGGCGGTGATCTTCTTCTCCTTGG
>NZ_DATFMA010000039.1:0-5850 GCF_035267225.1 Ornithinimicrobium sp. | reverse complement strand
CGCTGCAGCTCTCGGTGGGCTCGGCCCTGGCACTGACGTCGCTGGTGGTGGCCCTGGTGTCACTGGTAGTGCAGACCTTCGCCCGGTGGTACCTGTGGTACGACCCCCGGTACCGCCAGTTCGCGTCCACCATCGCTCTGTTCACCGCGGCGATGATGCTGGTGGTCCACTCCGGCGATGTCGTGCTCACCCTCGTGGGCTGGGAGGTGATGGGCTGGTGCTCGTTCCTGCTCATCGGTCACTTCAGCGCCAAGGCCACGGCACGCCGGGCGGCTTCCAAGGCCCTCCTGGTCACCCGCGTCGCGGACATCGGCTTCGTGCTGGGCATCATCGCCCTGGCCGCCGGGGCGCGCAGCACCTCGATCGAGGCCATCGTCGAACACTGGCAGACCCGGCCCGGACTGCCCCTCACTTCGGCGCTCGTTCTGCTCATCATCGGGGTGGCCGGCAAGTCCGCTCTCTTCCCGTTCCAGGACTGGCTTCCCGACGCGATGGAGGGGCCGACCCCGGCCTCGGCCCTGATCCACGCCGCCACCATGGTCGCGGCCGGGACGGTCGTGCTGGCGCAGATGTTCCCGCTGCTGCACGCGAGCGACCCGGCGCGGCTGATGCTGGCCCTGCTGGCCTCGGTGAGCATCCTGGCGGCCGCCTTGATGGCCTTCGCACAACCCGACCTCAAGCGCCTCCTCGCGTGGTCCACCGTCTCGCAGGTCGCCCTCATGCTGGCGGCCCTGAGCGCCACCCCGCCGGCTGCGGGACCGGACACCGCGTTGGTGCACCTGATGTCGCACGCGTTCTTCAAGGCGCTGCTGTTCCTGACCATCGGGTGGCTGGCCGTGCTCTGTGGCGGCACGGTGGTGGCCTACGTGGCCTCCGGCGCCCGCCGCTACCGCTCGGTCCGGCGGCCCCTGGCCTTCGGGCTGCTCGCTCTGGCCGGAGTGCCGCCCTTCGTCGGGTTCGTCTCCAAGGAGCTCATCTTGTCCGCGGCGGAGGAGGGGGCTCAGGCGGGTGTCGGCGCCTCGGCGGTGGTGGTCCTGGCGGCGGTAGGCGCCAGTGCCCCGCTGACCGCGGCCTACTGCATGCGCGCTTGGCTGATCGTGGACCGCAAGACCGCCTTGGTGGCGGCCGGACCCCCCGGGGGGTCGGCGAAGCAGATCGATGACTTCTTCGCCGACCCGCACGTCCTGGCCGAGGCCATCGGGGTGGAGGAGGCGGAGTCGGCGATCTCCTCCACGGCGCGCAGCGGGATCACCGTGCTGACCCTGTTGACACTGGTGGGCGGCGTCCTGCCCTTCACGGCGCTGGTCGACATCGAGCTGACCTTCAACCTGCCGGTGCTGCTGGTCTCGCTGGGGCTCATGGCGGCCGCCGCCGTGGCGGTCTGGGCCGCCTCGCGCGGCGTGCGCTCACGGGATGCCGCAGCCCGGCTGCCGGCCTCGCTGCGGCTCTGGGCCGAGCGGGGTGGCGGGTTCGACAGGGCCTACGACGTCGTGATGGTGCGCCCCGTACTACGGCTGGCCCGTGGAGTGCTCTGGCTCGACACCACGGTGCTCGACGCCTACGTCCGCGCCGTCGGGATGGCCCCGGGGTTCATCGGAGCCGGCGGTCATCGACTGACCCCGGTCCGGCCCGGTCCGGCCCTGGTCCTGGTGCTGACGGGACTGCTCGTGCTCGCCCTGTTGGGAGTGCTGCTGCGATGAGCCAGGCAGGACCTTGGCTGCTGGTCAGCACCCTCGTGCCGTTGCTGGTGGCCACCGCCATGCTCTGGGTGGCCGACCGCGTCGGGGAGGGATGGCGCGAGCGGAGCATCAAGGCGCTGGCCCGGGCCGCGGCCCTGGTGAGCGCGGCCAGTGCCGTCATGGTGGTGCGTGAGCGTCCGGAGATCGACGTGCCGTGGGTGCAGTCGCTCGGCGTTCGACTGGACCTGGCGGTGGACGGGATCAGCGCCCCCCTGGTCCTGTTGACCGCCGGCGTCCTGCTGGTGGTGGTGACGTTGCCTCCCCTGGCCGAGGTCGACCCCGGTGAACCTGCCCCGACGGCCCCACTGGGTCCCCAACCCGCGCAGAAGGGCGTCTCGACCTACTACGGGTGTCTGTTGCTGGTGGGCTTCGGCGCCTTGGTGACCTTCCTTTCTCGCGACGCGCTGGTCTTCTTCGTGGGCTTCGAGCTGGTGCTGCTGCCGATGTGGGTTCTGATCTCGCGTCACGGCGACTCGTCGGCGGCCGCGCAGCGTGAGGGTGCCGCGCTTCGTTTCCTGCTGGTCACGGCCACGGGTTCCACGCTCATGCTGGTCGGCATCCTCGTCGTGGCGACCGCGACGGGCACCACCGACCTCGACCAGTGGGCGGCTCAGGGCGGTGCCGCCCTGAGCGATGGCCACGCGCTGGCCGCTGCAGTCCTGTTGGTGGTCGGTCTCGGGCTGAAGGTACCGATCTGGCCGTTGCACACCTGGCTGCCGTGGGTGCACACCACCGCCCCGACCGCCGGCTCGGTGCTGCTGGCGGCGGTGCTGCTGAAGATGGGCACCTACGGCATCGTGCGGCTGGTGATCCCCGGCGTGCCCCAGGGTTTCCAGGCGGTGGCGCCCACCATGGCGGGGTGCGCCGTGGTCGGCATCATCTGGGCCGGCCTGGCCGCCCTGGCGGAGACCGACCTCAAGCGCCTCATCGCCTGGTCCTCCATCGCCCACCTGGGCTTCGTGGTGCTGGGTCTGGCGGCCGGCACCGAGACCGGGATGCAGGCGGCGCTGTTCGGCAACGTGGCCCACGGGGTGATCTCGGCCCTGCTCTTCGTGGTCGTCGGCGCGTTGAAGCAACGATGGGGGGCCACCGACCTCTCCACCGCCCGCGCCGCGGTCCGGGAGAGCGCACCGGCGCTCGGAACGGGGCTCGTCGTGGGGATGGCCGCGTCGATGGGCCTGCCGGGGCTGGCGGGGTTCTGGGGCGAGTTCGGGGCGATCTACGCGGCGTGGGTGCCCGCGCCGGACCGGCACGAGGGGTGGTTCCGTGCCTTCGCCGTGCTGGCGGCGATCGGTGCCGCCATCGCCGCGGCGTACGCGGTGCGGGTGCTGCGAGAGGTCTGGTCGGGGGAGCGCACCAGCCCCCGGGTGCCCGACGCGACCGCAAGGGAGCGGGTGCTGCTGACTGCTTTCGTCGTCGTCATCGTCGGCCTGGGGGTCTACCCCGTCGTGGTGCTGGACGTCACCGCACCCGCGGTGCAGGCCCTGCTGGCCTCCGGAGGTGCCGGACCATGAGCACCGAGCTCAACCTCATGGCGATGTGGCCCGTCCTCGCGCCGGCTCTCGCTGCGGTCGGGGTCCTGGTGCTGGACGTCCTCACGCCGGCCGCCCGGGCGGCCCACCTGTGGGTGGTGCTGGCCGGCATCGTGGCGGGGGCAGGGACGACGGTCCCCGGCCTGACGGGTGGCACTGGGCCCACCCAGCGCGCGTTGTGTCTGCCTGACGGTCAGTGCCTGTACGAGGCCGGTTCGCTCACCTCCGGGCTGCAGCTGGTGGCCCTCATCGCCTCGGCGGTCGTGGTGGTGCTGGCCTGGCCCGACTGGATCGTGGGCTCCGGAGGCCGCACCGCCGTCCTGGCCGCGCTGCTGCTGGGCGCCACCGCGGGCGTCGTGGCGGTGCCCGCGGCCGGCGACTGGGCCTCGCTGGTGGTCGCCATGGAGCTGGCGACCTTGCCCTCGGTGGCTCTGGTCGCTCTGGAGCACCGGGCGGCCCGGGTCCCCCGCGCGGTGGACGGAGCCGTGGCGCTGCTCACGACCTCCCTGGTCTCGTTCGCCCTGCTGGTGCTGGGTGCCGCGCTGTGGACGCTGGCCACCGGGAGCGCTGTGCTGTCGGCGAGCAGCACGCAGCAGGCTGCCGCCGGGGGGGCGAGCGGCGTGGTGCTGCTGTTGGCGGGAGTCTTCGCGCTGTCGGGCCTGGCCTTCAAGCTCAGCGCCGTGCCCTTCCACGCCTGGACGCCACTGACCTACCGCGGGGCCGCGCTGCCGGTCACGGTGTACCTGGCCACCACGTCCAAGGTGGCGGCGTTGGGCGGCATCATCGTGCTGGTGCAAGCGCTGTCGAGTCAGGCGAGCCAGGCCAGCCTGCTGGCCGTCGCGGTCCTGGCGGCCCTGAGCATGACGGTGGGCAACGCCGTCGCATTGCGCCAGCACGACCTCGTGGCGCTGCTGGCCTGGTCGAGCGTGGCCCAGGCGGGATGGGTGCTGCTGCCGTTGGCCACGCTGTCCTCCCGCGCCGCCCGCGCTGCCGGTGGCTACCTCGCGGTGTACGCGGTGGCGACGCTGCTGGTCTTCGCCGTCGTCATCATCGTCGCCCGCCAGCGAGGGACCAGGCTGCGCGACCACGCGCACCTGCTGCACGACCACCCTTTCCTCGCGCTGCCGCTGGGCTTCGGGCTGCTCACGCTGGCCGGGCTGCCCCCGGCCGTCGTGGGCCTGTTCGCCAAGGTCGTGGTGATCCGCCCGGTGGCGGGTGAGGGGCTGTGGTGGCTGGCGGTGGTCGCGGCCGCGAACGTGGCCCTGGGCGTCGCCGTGTATCTGCGGTGGGTCGCCGTGCTGGCTCGACGCCGCCCCCGCCAGGACGCGCTCAGCGAAGCGGCCGCGCCCCCGGTCGACGCCGGCCCGGTGCCGCGGGCGTCCGCCGCTGTCGTCGGCGTGCTGACGGCCGCGCTGGTGTGGACCAGCATCGCGCCCGTCGGACTGTTCTGACAGCCCGGGAGCTCTCGCGTCGAGCAGCCCGGCAACGCCTCGAGGAGCCGGAACACGCCGCGAGGGCAGAGCGTTCCACCGGTATGCATCGGCACTACAACGGTCTGAAGACCGCGTTTCTCTTCGGTGGCATCTTCGCGGTCCTGCTGGGCATGGGCGCGGTCATCGGCGGTGGCCGCTTCATCTGGGTGTTCGCCCTGGTGGGTGTGGCCATGACTGCCTACGGGTACTGGAACTCGGACAAGCTGGCCATCAAGGCGATGCGTGCCTACCCGGTCACCGAGCAGCAGCAGCCGGAGATGTACCGCATCGTGCGCGAGCTGTCCTCGCGCGCGGGCAAGCCGATGCCGCGGCTGTATGTCAGTCCGACCGCGGCGCCGAACGCCTTCGCCACCGGGCGCAACCCGGAGAACTCTGCGGTCTGCTGCACCGAAGGCATCCTGGGGCTGTTGAACGAGCGCGAGCTGCGCGGGGTGCTCGGCCACGAGCTCATGCACGTCTACAACCGCGACATCCTCACCTCCTCGGTTGCGGGTGCGATCGCGGGGGTGATCACCTCGGTCGCCCAGATGACCATGTTCATGTCGGTCCTGGGCGGGAACCGCGAGAACGGAGGGAACCCGATCGCGTTGCTGGCGATGGCCCTGCTGGCCCCGTTCGCGGCGACGGTCATCCAGCTGGCGATCAGCCGCACCCGCGAGTACGACGCCGACGAGGACGGAGCCGCGCTGACCGGCGACCCCTTGGCCCTGGCCTCGGCCCTGGCCAAGCTGGAGCGGGGCACGGCCGCCGCTCCTCTGGCCCCGGAGCCGAAGCTGCAGAACGCCGCACACATGATGATCGCCAACCCGTTCCGCGCCGGTGATGTGAAGAGCCTGTTCGCGACCCACCCGCCGATGCAGGACCGCATCGCGCGGCTGGAAGCGATGGCCGGGGGCCCGACGCACTACTGACCTCGGGCCACCCCACCTTCGTAACAGCGCCCGACCCACCCACGCGCATCACTCACCGCGGCTGGTCTTGACACAGACGCGCCCCAGAAGTACAACAAAAACCAACTGAATGCTAATAAATGCAATCGGGAGGGTTCACGGTGGGCACACTTCTCGCGGGCGTCGACGTGGGGAC
>NZ_DATFMA010000038.1:0-12993 GCF_035267225.1 Ornithinimicrobium sp. | reverse complement strand
ATCCCGCAACGTGATCACACAGCAGAGTTTCCTAGATGACGCCAGACACTGAGTCGGAAACTACCTCAGGCTGACGGACCTCGGGACTAGCTCAGGCGGCTAGTTCGAAGTCGGTGCGCTTGGAATCGGCACCTATTGGTTGTGCAAGGAGCGTTGACGAGATGACCTTGCATCCTCGACCCGCTTCCCCTGGTTGGCCGAACAACGTCGAAACCGATCACCCCCATGAGGGGGCCACATCACACTGTCCAGTTGTCAAGAACCTCAGACTACGGGCTAAACGCCGCAGAGCGTAACCGCATTCCGGGCCCGGCCCGCCTAGCCGTGCTTGCGTAGGTGGGCTGACATGGCGCGCTCGGCCTCACGCCGGTCCTGACGCTCGCGCAGCGCCTGCCGTTTGTCGTGCAGCTTCTTGCCCTTGGCCAGCGCGATCTCGACCTTGGCCCGGCCGTCCTTGAAGTACAGCCGCAGCGGCACGATGGTATGGCCGGCCTGGTGAGCCTTGGCGGTCATCTTCTCGATCTGCTCGCGATGAAGTAGCAGCTTGCGGCGCCGCTTGGCGCTGTGGTTGGTCCATGTGCCCTGCAGGTACTCCGGGATGTGGACGTTCTCCAGGTACAGCTCGCCGTGGTAGTCGGTGCAGTAGCCGTCGCCGATGGTGGCTCGGCCCTCGCGCAGCGACTTCACCTCGGTGCCGGTCAGGACCAGCCCTGCCTCCACGACGTCCTCGAGGTGGTACTCATACCGCGCACGCCTGTTGGTGGCGACCACCTTCTCGCCGCGTTCCTTGACCATGACTACCTCACCTGCGCTCACAGACCCGGCTGCGGGCCAACGGAGCAGTTTACAGCCAGCTCCAGGGGTCGACGGCAATCCCGTTCTCGCGGGTCTCGAAGTGCAGGTGACAGGCGGTCGACAGCCCGGTATTACCGACGTACCCGACCACCTGGCCCCGCGAGACCGAGCCGCCGGTGACGGCGAAGGACGACAGGTGCGCGAAGGTCGTGGTCAGGTTCACCCCGCGCTGCACCCCATGGTCGAGGATCAGCTTGTTGCCGCCACCGGAGGTCGACGTGGCCGCGACCACCGTCCCGTCGGCCGGGGCGTGTACCGGTGAGCCGCAGCTACCTGCGTAGTCGATCCCGGCGTGCAACCGCGGGGTGCCCAGGATCGGGTGGGTGCGGTAGCCGAACGAGCTCGTGACCCCGGCCGGCGACGGCGCAGCGAGGTATCCGGACGAGGGCGGCGCGGCCGGTGGCTCCGGAGCCGGCGGTTCAGGGGCGGGAGTGGGCGCCGGTGCGGGAACAGGCTCAGGGGCGGGAGCCGCGGCTTCCTGCTGGCTTGCCTCGGCTGCGGCCTCCGCCTCGGCCTGCGCTTGCGCCTCTCGCTCGGCCTCGGCCTCCCGGCGGGCTCGCTCCTCCGCCTCCGCGCGCTGGCGAGCCTTCTCCCGCGCGATCCGCTGTCGCTCGGCTTCCTGCTCGACCTCGAGCCCGTGCTTTTTCTGCGCCAGCTCGGCGAGCTGGGTCTGAAGAGCCGAGGACTCGCTCTCCGCCTCGTCCAGCTGCTTGGCGAACGTCGCCTTCTCGCCCTCCAGGGCCGCACGGTCCTCGCGCTGGCGGGCCTCGACACGCTCGAGCTCCTGCTTGGACGTCTCGGCGGCGCTGCGGGCTTCCTCCTTCCGGAGCACGTTCGCCTCCGCCTCGGCCAGCAGCATCGTGATGTCGCGGCGCACCCCCTCCAGGCGGTCCTGCTCGGCGACCTCCTGCGCACGTTGCGTGTTGAGCCGGTCGATGGTGTTGTCCTGCACCCTCATCACCGTCCGGGCCATCGCCATGTCCTCGACCGCGTCGTCCTCGCCCGAGAGCACGTCGAGGGTCATGGCCAGGTTGCCCACCCCACCGTTCTTGTAGCTCTCGCGGGCGATGGCACCGACCGCCTCCTTGCTCTCCTGCTGCTCGCGCTCGTTCTGCTGCAGCGAGTCCTCGAGCTCCTTCTCGTTCGCTTGGGCGACCTGCAGCTCGCTGTCGATCCGGTCCGCCTCGGTCAGGGCGTCGGCCAGCTCCGTCTCGGCGGCATCGAGCTGTTCGCCGGCTTGGGTCACCTCACGGTTGGTCCGGCGCAGGCGCGCGTCGGCCTCCACCAGCTCGGCCGAGGTGTCGGCCAGGTCGGCGTCCAACCGGTCCGCCCGGGCGTCGGCGTCCTGCTTCTGCTCACCGGTGCGCTGCTGGTCCTCTTCGACCTCCTCGATGCGGTCGTCGAAGTCGTCCTGGGCCACGGTCGGCGCCGAGAACACCAGCGTCGCGCAGAGCGCTACGAGCAGGGCGCCACTGAGTCGTTGGCGCGCGCGACGGCGTGGCATGGACGTGCGCATCTCAGACCTGCACGTATCGACGCAGGGCCAACCACGAGGTCACGACGGCCAACGCGACGGCGCCGGCCAGGAGTAGGGGCGAGATGAGCCACACGTCGGCGGCGCCGACGAGCGCCACCAGCCCGCTCTCCCCCGCCAGCAGCTCGGTCAGGAACCCGGAGACCCCGTAGGAGACCATCGCCCACAGCAGACCGATCGCCAGCGCCGCGCCCAACATGGTCGCGATCACGGTCTCCACCACGAACGGGGCGTGGATGGTGAACGCAGACGCGCCGACCAGACGCATGATCCCGGTCTCGCGACGCCGGGACCACGCGGTGAGCCGGATCGTAGTGCTGATCAATACCACCGAGCAGATCACCATGGCACCGGCGAGGGCCACCGAGGCGACGCTGACGACGTTGAGGAAGGCGAAGAGCTTGTCGACGAGCTCGCGCTGGTCCTCCACGCTCTCGACACCCGGGGCGCCGTCGAAGGCGGCGGCCACCACCTCGTACTTCTGCGGGTCGGCGAGCTGCACGCGGAAGCTCTCGGGGATGGACTCCTGCGGGATGTTCTCGACCACGGCAGAGTTGCGGAACTGGTCCTGGAACCGCTCGTAGGCCTCCTCGTTGGACTCGAACCAGTAGTTCTCGACCAACGGGTCCAAGCCGTCCAGATCGCTGCGCACCTGGTCGCGCTGCTGGGCCGTCGCGGCCCCGGCGGCGCACGCCGACACGTCGGCGCTATCGGCCGTGCACAGGTAGACCGAGACCTGGACCTTGTCGTACCAGTAGCCCTTCGCCGTATCGACCTGCTGCTGGGCGAGCAGCCCGCTGCCCAGGAAGAACAGCGAGACCATCGTCACGAGCACCACGGAGACGAACATGGAGGTGTTGCGGCGCAAGCCGTTGGCCACCTCGCCGAGCAGGAATGCGGGCCTCACCGGAGGGCGACCCCCTCCGGCTCGGGCATCCGGCTGTTCAGCACCTCCAGGTCCAACGGCGCGTACTCCCCGTCGGCCTGGTCTCGCACGATGACCCCGTCGCGCAGCTGCACCACGCGCTTGCGGAAGGTGTCGACGATGTAGGTGTCGTGGGTGGCCATCACCACGGTGGTGCCGGTCCGGTTGATCCGGTCCAGGATGCCGACGATCTCGCGGCTCGTCTGCGGGTCCAGGTTGCCGGTCGGCTCGTCGGCCAGCAGCACCTTCGGCTTGTTCACCATGGCGCGCGCGATGGCCACGCGCTGCTGCTCTCCGCCGGAGAGCTCGTGCGGCAGGCGCTTGGCCTTGTCCTGCAGTCCCACGAGCTCCAGCGTCTCGGGCACGGTGTGGCGGATCTCGTGCCGTTTGGTGCCGAGGACCTGCAACACGTAGGCCACGTTCTGGTGGACCGTCTTGCCCGCGAGGAGGCGGAAGTCTTGGAACACGGTGCCGACCTGCCGGCGCAGCACCGGGACCCGGCGTGGCGACATCCGAGTCAGGTCGTGCCCGGCCACGCGCACCCGGCCTACCGTGGCGGGGCGCTCCAGGATGACCAGCCGCAGCATGGTCGACTTGCCAGAGCCGGAGGGGCCGACCACGAAGACGAACTCACCGCGCCCGACCTCCACCGTGACGTCGCGCAGCGCCCACGCACCGCCCTTGGCGTAGCGGACGCTCACTTCTTCGAAGGCGATCATCCCGGTCCCCTGCGTGACAGCTGCTCTCGCCCATGGCGCCCGTTCCCTCCCGGGGCGCCCTGGGCCGTGCGCTCAGGTTACGCAAGTGACAGGTGTGAAAGCGGGAGCCTGCCCGCGTGTCGGCTCAGGCGTCAGCGCGCTCGGCCGAGCGTTTCCAGCGGATGCCGGCTTCGAGGAAGCTGTCGATGTCGCCGTCGAGCACCGCCGCCGTGCTGCCCACCTCGTAGCCGGTGCGCAGGTCCTTGATCATCTGGTAGGGGTGCAGCACGTAGGACCGCATCTGGTCACCCCAGGAGGCCTTGATGTCGCCGGCCATCTCCTTCTTTGCCGCGTCCTCCTCCTGCTGTTTGAGCAGCAGGAGGCGGGACTGCAGCACCCGCAGGGCCGCCGCGCGGTTCTGGATCTGGGACTTCTCGTTCTGCATCGAGACGACGACCCCGGTCGGCAGGTGGGTCATGCGCACGGCCGAGTCGGTGGTGTTGACCGACTGCCCACCCGGACCCGAGGAGCGGAAGACGTCGACCTTGAGGTCGGCCTCCGGGATCTCGATGTGATCGGTGGACTCGATCAGCGGCACCACCTCGACCGCGGCGAAGCTGGTCTGGCGGCGACCCTGGTTGTCGAACGGGCTGATCCGCACCAGTCGGTGGGTGCCGGCCTCCACCGACAGGGTGCCGAAGGCATAGGGGGCCTTGACCTCGAACGTCGCCGACTTCAGCCCCGCCTCCTCGGCGTAGGAGGTGTCCAGCACGGTCGTGGGGTGCTCGTGCCGTTCGGCCCATCGCAGGTACATCCGCATCAGCATCTCGGCGAAGTCCGCCGCGTCGACACCGCCGGCCCCCGAGCGGATGGTCACCACGGCCTCACGCTCGTCGTACTCGCCGTTGAGCAGCGTGCGGACCTCGAGCACGGAGACGGCCTGCTGCAGCGCGGTCAGGTCGCGCTCGGCCTCGGCCAGCGCGCTGCGGCCGTCGTCTCCGCCCTCCTCGCTGCCCAGCTCGACCAGCACCTCGAGCTCGTCGATCCGCGCGTCCATCTCCAGCACCCGGTCGTGCTCGGCCTTCAGGCGTGCCATCTTCGAGGTGACCCGCTGCGCGTTCTCGACGTCGTCCCACAGGTCCGGCCGGGACGCCTGGGCCTCCAGCTCGGTCAGCTGGGCGCGGATCCCGTCGAGATCCACGACCTCGCGCACCGTCGCCATCGTGGCGCGCAGAGCCTTGATGTCCGTTTCGAAGTCGACCGCCACGCGGGCGAGCCTACGCCCCGCGCCGAGGCGCTCAGGCCACCGCCGACGTCTCCGGCTCGGGCTCGGTGACCGCGGACTGCGAGGTCAGCCACGCCACCGCCTGGCGCGCCGTCCACCCTTCCGGATAGCGCTCGATCAGCTGGTTGGCCCCGCCCAGGTCCTGGCCGAGGGTGACCACCTTGGTCTCGGCATACCCGTCCTTGCGCACCTGGCCCAGGCCGATGTTGGCCATCAGCCCGTTGCACAGGCACTTGCGGCCCTCGGTCGCCTCCTGGGAGCCGCCCTTCTTGAGGTACATGTGGACCGGCTCGGAGGGGCAGCGGTAGCCGACGTCCCCGTTGTCCTTCTCGTACGCCGAACGCAGGTAGGACAGGTCGCACAGGCGCGGACGGTCCTCGTAGACCGCGGTGTCGCTCTGCGTGCCCTCGAGCGAGGCGACCTTGAACGGGAACCCGGTTGGGCTGGCGCGTGGGTCGTTCTTCACCGACAGCGTGCCGTCGCCCAGCTCCCCGATCATCTGGGCGCGGGTGCGCTCCTCCAGCCCGCTGTCGAGGCTGAGGGCGAACAAGGTGCCGACCTGCACCCCGGCGGCTCCATCGGCAAGCGCCTCGACCACCTTGTCGGGGGTGCCGTAGGCGCCCGCCAGCCAGAACGGCAGCGACAGGTCGGCCATCTTCTGCAGGTTGACGATGTCGCGAGCGCCGTAGATCGGCTCGCCGGCGTCGTCGAGCTGCATCCGTCCGCGCGGCGGGGCACTGTGGCCGCCCGCGGCGGGGCCCTCGACGACGAAGCCGTCGGGGCGGATGCTCTCGTCGCGGTAGAGGTAGTTGGCCAACGCGTCCGCGGAGACGATGGCCAGGAAGTCTGGCCGGCGGATCTCGGGCAGCTCGTCGCCGAGCAGGTCGACGGGGTCGACCCGGATGTAGCGAGTCATCGAGCCACCGGCCACGTCGGCCACGATCTTGCCCTCCCGGCCGGCGGCGATGTCGGTGAGCAGCTGCGGGATATCGCGCGGGATACCGGCGCCCATGATGACGTAGTCGACCCCGGCCAGCGACGCGCCCAGCAGGGCCGTGGGCGTGGCCATCTGCAGCTTCTCCAGACAGTTGATGCCCACCACACCGTCGTGGCCCTCCTTGGCCAACCAGACCTCGGCGAAGTTACCGACTACCGCGACCTCGGAGACCGCGCGGCTGGTGTCGATGGTCAGCTTGGGAAGCGGCTTGTAGGGGGCGTCAGGGGCCTTGCCGCCCTCGATGAAGTACTTGTCGAGCACGCGCGCCGCCATCTCCGGGGAGGGGAAGGCCGCCAGAGCACGGCGCATGTGCCCACCGGGGTCGCCCTCCTGGAGCCGCCGGGACAGCACGGCGTCCATGGCAGTGCCAGAGACCACACCCATCTGGCCCGCTCGGGAGACCTCACGGGCCAGCTGCCACGACGAGACGGCGACCCCCATTCCACCTTGGATGATCACGGGACGGGCTTTCGGAGCCACTGGGCCTCCTCGGGGCGGGACTGCAATGAAGCAACAGCGCCGGAACCTCCGGCACCGTAGGTTTCGGAACCGTAACCTACGGTAACGTAAGTAGGGACTAAAGTCCCCTAGTGCACCGTGACCTGCACCCCGGAGCCGTTCACGACGAACGCCACGTGGGACAGATCCGGCACGATGAGATCGGCGTCCAGGTCCTCCTCGGGGGTGGTGCTGAGCACGGCGAGCACCGCGCAGCCGGCCGCCCGCGCCGCCGTGGTGCCCGAGGGCGCGTCCTCGACGACCAGGCAGTCCGATGGGGAGACACCCAGGGCCTCGGCCGCACGCAGGAACGGCTGCGGGTCCGGCTTGCCGGCCGTGATGTCGTCGGCGGTGATCATCACCGCGGGAGTGGGAAGTCCTGCCGCCTCGAGGCGTGCGCTGGCCAGGTCCAGGGTCGCCGACGTCACGATGGCTCCGCGTGCGCCGAGTGCCTGCACGGCTTCCCAGGCACCCGGCAGCGCGACCACCCCCTCGGTGTCGGCCTTCTCGATCTCGCCGATCCGCGCGAGTGCGGCCTCTTGCTGGGGCTCGGGCACCAGCTGGTTCACGATGGTGGCCGCAGGGACCCCGTGGTAACCCCGCAGCCGGCCCAGGTCCAGGTCGTACTCGCGGGCCCATGTGCTCCAGGAGCGGTTGACCGCGGCCGTCGAGTCGGTCAGGGTGCCGTCGTTGTCGAGGAGCACGGCGGCGAACGCGCGGTCGGTCAAGGTCGAGGTCATGGCGGCCAGTGTGCCCGAGATATGTCCTCGGCCGTACCGTAGCCGGATGAATCTTCAACCTCAGCCGGATGAGCGGATCCAACGGGCTTTGGTGGTCTCCGCCCATCCCGACGACGCCGACTTCGGGGCGGCCGGCACCATGGGGCGCTGGGTCAACGCCGGCATCGAGGTCACGCTGCTGTGCGTCACCCACGGAGAGCAGGGAGCACGGCCGGATGCGGACGTCAGCCGGCTGGCGGGCGAGCGCGAGCGCGAGCAGCGCGAGGCCAGCGCCGAGTACGGCGTGCGCGACGTGCGCTTCCTCGACGGCTACCGGGACGGATGGGTGGAGCCCAGCTTCGACCTCCAGCGCGACATCGTGCGGGTGATCCGTGAGGTCCGCCCACAACGGGTGCTGTGCCAGTCGCCGGAGCGCTGGTACGACCGGCTGCAGGCCTCGCACCCGGACCATCTGGCCGCCGGGGAGGCGACGGTGCGGGCCTGCTACCCGGCCGCGGAGAACCCGTTCGCCTGGCCCGACCTCGGGCTGGACTTCTGGCACGTCGGTGAGGTCTGGCTGATGGCGCACCCGACCTCTACTCATCCCGTCGACATCACCGAGACCTTCGAGGCCAAGGTGGAGGCGCTGCGGCGGCACTCCAGCCAGACCGGACACCGCGAGGAGCTGGAGTCCTTGCTGCGATCGTGGTCCACCGGGATCGCCGAGCAGTTCGACCTGCCGCAGGGTCGGCTGGCCGAGGCCTTCCGCATCGTGCCGGTCAACGCGCCGCGTGAGTCCCAGGACGAGCCCCCACACGAGGACGGCTGAGCCGGTGCAGTCGGTGGAGCTGCTGCTCGACGAGGTCGCTCACGACGCCGTGGTGCGGCAGTGGCAGGCGCTTGCCGACGCGGGACTGCCCAGCCAGGCCCGGCACCAGGGCGCCACGAACGCCCCGCACGTGACCATCGGGCTGGCCTCGTCGATCGAGGACTCGGCCGAGGCGCGGCTGGCAGCGACGGTGCGTGCGCTCCCTGTGCCGGTGACGATCGGGGCGCCGGTGCTCTTCGGCGGTGCCCGACGGGTGGTGCTGGTGCGGATGGTGGTGGTGACTGCGGAGCTGCTCGCGCTCCACCGTGCGGTCAGCGCCGCGCTCGCCGGATGCCCGGGCCGGGTCGACCAGCTCGCGGTCGGACAGTGGGTGCCGCACGTCACCCTGGCCCGGCGCCTGGAGGCCGTCACGGTGCCTGCTGCGCTGCAGGCGCTGAGCGAAGCGGGCGGCGATGTCCTGCTGGGGCGGGCCACAGCAATGCGGCGCTGGGACAGCGACGCCAAGCAGGCGTGGACGGTCGGCGCGTGAGGTGTGCGCGGTGGACATCCCTGCACGGCACGGCGAGGATCGTCACACCACTCCCCCGACGTCAGGAGGCAGGATCGTATGGCTGAGCTGGTCGGGTCGCTGGACCACGCACTGAGCACCACCGCCGACGTGGTCGACGGCGTTGGCCCCGAGCAGTGGCAGGAGAAGAGTGTCTGCGAGGAGTGGACGGTGCGCCAGCTGGTGGAGCACCTGGTCGGTGGATGCGCCCTGACCGGGCAGGTGCTCCACGGCGAGGAGGCACACGGCCGCCCCACCTACGAGGACACGTCGGACCACGAGCTCACCGTGCAGTTCCGCCAGGCCGCTCAGGCCGTGATGCTGGCCGTCGACGAGTCGGGAAACCTGGAGCGCACGGTGCGCGTGGGCATCGGGCCGGTGCCAGGGTCGGTCGCCGCCCACCTCACCTTGGTGGAGGCCGTCGTGCACGGCTGGGACATCGCCGCCTCCACCGGCCAGAGCGTGTCCTTCGACCCCGACGTGGTGAGCCAGGCGCTGGACTTCAGCCGCGACATGATGGACCAGATCCCGCCCGGTCGCAGCCCCTTCGCCGAGTCCTTCCCGGTCGGCGAGGACGCCTCGCCGATGGAACAGCTGCTCGGGCTGCTCGGCCGCGACCCTCACCCGTAGCTCAACTCGGGCTTGCGCCGCATCGCTGTCGTGCCTACTCCAGGTCAGAGCGTGCTCGAGACTCGACGGTGATGGTGACGGGCCCGCCGAAGGCCTCCAGCGCCTGCCCGAGCACCGGCACGGAGGCCTGTCCTTGCAGTCGGACGACCGCGGTGCGGCCGTCCGGGCTGCCCGTCCCCGGCAGCAACGTCCACGCGGTGACCCGGCTGGGCCGCTCGCGCCGAGCCAGATGTTCGCCCGCGGCCTCCATCACGGTGTCCGTGGTCAGCGGCACACCGTTGCCGAGACCCTCGCCGTACACGCCCTCCTCGGCGACGGCGTCGGCGGCGTCCAGCGCGGCGGCGTCCGCGGCGTCGAGCAGCTGGATGCGGCTCAGCTGGACCGACGTGGCGGCCACCACGCCGAGGATGAGGGTGAGGGCGGTGACCATCATCCCGAGCAGCAGGATGCTGATCTGACCCTGCTCCGGATGGCCGCCGACCCCCGCCGCCTCAGCATGGGTGGTCACTGGCCACGGAAGGCATCGACCGGCTCACTGTGAGCCGAGGTCATCGACACCGATGTCGGAAGCGCCCCGGAAAGGAAGTCCGGCACCAGCGGCAGCGGCACCTGGACCGTCGCGGTGACTCGCACGCTGCCGCCCGGGGTCAGGCAGAGCGCCTGCTCGCATCCCACCTCGACGCTGCCCTCCCCCGAGGTGAAGCCGTGGGAGACGAACACCAGGTCGGCCGCCGCCTGACCTCGCCCCGGGGCTGACGCGTCATCGGAGGCTGTGACGTAGGCCCGGCCGGTCTCGCGCGCCGCCGCCGACGCGGCATACGCGCCCGCCTGCAGGCGGCCGAGGGTGCCGACCAGATACAGCAGCGGAAGCATGACCAGGACCATGAGGAAGACCACCTCGATGAGCATGGACCCGCGCTCGCCCGGTTTCTCCACTACTGGTCCTCGGCGAACGCTTGCCCCGTGACCGTCATCGACTCACCCGGCCCCAGTGGCCCCACCAGGGGCACCGGCAGGTCCGCCTCGACCTCCACCACGTCGACTCCGCCCACGGTGGTGCGACGCGCCGACACCGAGTCGGCGTAGCGACCCGACAGGCTGGTGACCAGAAGCGCCTCCGCGCGAGCAGCGCCCTGATCGGTGCTGTTGCCCGCCCGGGCCCCGACCCGCGCTCCTTCGATGACGTGGGCGGTCGCGGTGTTGTGCACATGAAGGGCGTACCCCAGCTGCAGGACGGCCGAGAACAGCAGCGTCACCAGAGCCGCGACCAGGGCGAACTCGGCGACCGCCGCACCGCTGTCCTTACCGCCCTGAGGCGGGCTCACGGCCCGGTGACCGAGTTCACCGCGTTCGTGAACACGCTCTCCAGCAGGGGTCGGGCGATGAGCCCGAGCGCGACGACCAGACCGGCGGTCATCACCGTGATCATCACCCAGCCGGGCACGTCACCGCGCTCGCGCTCGCGAACCCACCGGTCGTAGCCACCGTGCGCGCGCACGGCCGCGTCGTAGGCACGACGCTGGACCCTCTCGACGTACTCCATGCGATGTCTCCTTGTCTGGAACGGTGTGGTCGGTCAGATGGACAGCTGCAGGAGGGCGAGGCCCGGATAGGCCGCGAAGACGACCGTGACGGGCAGCACGAGGAACACGACCGGGATCATCATGGCGATCTCGCGCTTGCCACCCTCCTCGATCAGCGACTGTCGGGCGGACTCCCGGGCGTCCTGCGCCTGGGCCCGCAGCACCTCCCCCAGCGGCGTGCCGCGCTGGATCGCGACCACGATGCCGTCGACGAAGCGGGCGACGGGGGCGAGCCCGGTGCGGTTGCTGATGCCTTGTAGCGCCTCAGGCAGGGATGTGCCGGTGCGGGCGGCGCTGAGCGCGGTGTCCAGCTCGGTGGACAACGCACCCGAAGAGAGCCTGCTGACCCGCTCGAGTGCCTGCACAGTGCTCTCACCCGCGGTGACCGACAGCGCCAGCAGCTCGGCAAGGGCGGGGAACTCGGCCATGATCCGGTGCTCGCGTCGCACCGCGGCCCGGGTCAGCAACGCGTCCCGAGCCATTGCTCCCCCGATCCCCGCACAGCCGACGACGATGGCGAGCACGGGCAGCGACACCCCACGCACCCACCACAGCAGAGAGCCGGCGAAGGCCATCAGCACCGCCGCGGTGATCGCCCACAGGACCTGCTGGATCCGGAAGCCCTCCGCGCTCTCGGTGGCGTCGGCCCGCATCAGGCGAGAGCGGACCGACTCGGCGCCCCCGAGCACGCGGTCGAGGCGGCGCGCCAGCGAGGTGGCCAGAGGCGTGAGCACCTGGGAGAACCTGACCTCGGACCGGTCCTGGTGGAGCAGTCGTGACGGCTGTGGCGCACGGTCGAGATACGGCTCGATCCGGGCGGAGAGGTCGGGTCCGCGCGTGAGCGGAGCCCCCCGCGCGATGAGGTAGAGACCCAGCGCCAGCACGGCTCCGAGCACCGCGCCCAGCGGCGAGAGCCAGGTGATCACCGCAGCACCCGCTCTTCCTCCGGCAGGCGCCCCAGCACCACCATGAGCCGGTAGGCGAGGAGCGACAGAGCGGCGCCCACGAGGAGGATGACGATCCCGGTGGGCTCGCGGTAGGCCACGAGCGAGGAGCTCCGGGTGGCCATCAGCGCCAGCACCAGCCAGGGGGCGGCCATCGCCAGACGTGCTGCGTTGACCGTCCAGCTCTGGCGGGCCTCGAGCTCGGCGCGTGATCTCGCGTCCTCCCGGAGGAACTGGCTCAGTGCCCTCAGGACGCGGCCGAGGTCGCTGCCGCCCACCTCTCGGGCCAAGCGCAACGCCTCGACGAGGCGGTCGGCCACCGGGTCGGCCAAGCGATCCTTGAGGGCGTCCAGGGACTGCGAGAAGCGGCCGCTGGCCCGGTAGTCATCCGCGAAGTGGGCGAAGGCCGGGCGTAGCTCTTCGGGGCCCCGCTCCGCCAGCTGGACCAAGGCCTCCGGCAGAGCCAGGCCGGCGCGAACGGCCGAAGCCACGTGGTCCACCACGTCGGGCCACACCTCGCGCAGCTGGGCACGGCGGGCCCGGGCCCGCATCCGCACGAAGGCCACGGGGGCGTACCCGGCCATGACCCCGAACGCCACGGCGATCGCGGGGACGGCGGTGACGGCGTAGGTGAGGAGCCCCGTGAGCAGCGCCAGCACGACCGCGGTGGCAAGCAGCCCGGCCGGGCTGAGCCCGCGCAACCCCGCAAGGGCGATCTCGTCGGCCAGGAGCACGCGGAACGGAGTCCGTCGGCGGGCCGAGGTGGAGCGCTCGGTGCGTGGCCAGAACGACCACCAGATGCAGGCGGCTCCCACCCCGAGCATCAGACCGAGCAGGACACCGGTCATCGGCGGTCCTCCAGCAGCTCGGCGAGGTCGAACCCGGCGCTGGCGAACCTGCCTCCGTGCGGCGGGTATCCCTGGGCGCGCACCAGGTCGCCCCGGTCCCG
>NZ_DATFMA010000037.1:0-13687 GCF_035267225.1 Ornithinimicrobium sp. | reverse complement strand
TGTCCCAGCGTGCGGACCGGGTACAGCAGCAGGTTGCGGGGCGTGAGCCGCTGCCACTCGTTGATCGCCTCGACCGGGGGTGGCGGCAGGTCGTAGGCCTGGCCGCTGGGTGGGGGCATGTGCGGCTCGTGCGCAGGAGGCGCCTCGTCCGGCTGCGAGCGCGGCCACTCGCTCACGTCGCGTCGCCCTCGGTCCGGCTCGTGATCTCCGTGAGGTCGGCCACCACGCGTCTGGCGACGTCGAAGTTGAGGCAGTCGATGGTGATGGGCCCGGCGGCCGACGCGGTCGTCACCGTGATCGAGGCCAGGTGGAACGCGCGCATCAGCGGGCCCCGGGTGGAGTCGACGGTCTGCACGCGCGACAGGGGGGCGATGCGCTGCTCCCGGTTGAGCCAGCCCGAGCGGGTGTACACGGCGGTGTCGGTGACCTCCCAGCGGTGCACGCGGTAGCGCCACTGGGGCACGACGGCGAGCTCGACAACGCTGATCGCCACGAGGGTGACGGCGATGGGCCCGGCCCAGATCTTCCAGTCGTCGGGGATGACGAACACGTACACCCCGGTCACGACCAGCCACTGGACCACGGCGCCGATGAGTGACTTCACCGCCCAGTAGCGGATCGCCTCGGGGGCGACGTGATGGGCTGGCTCGCGCAGGCGGGGGTCGGCGACGCCGTCGGGGGCCGGGGAGGCCTCCGCTGTGGTGACAGGGCTCGCGAGTTCGCTCACTCCTCCATCATCGCAGCGCGCCGGCGGCCTCGGCCCTGGCCTCTCGACCCGGTTCGCTACGCGAGGGTGGCCACCATCAGCGCCTTGATGGTGTGCAGCCGGTTCTCCGCCTGGTCGAAGACGATGCTCGCCTGCGACTCGAACACCTCGTCGGTCACCTCGAGGCCGCTGGCCAGGTGTGGGTACTGCTCGACCAGCGACTCCCCGATGGTGGTGTCCGCGTTGTGGAAGGCGGGCAGGCAGTGCATGAAGCGCGCGTCGGGGTTGAGCGTCGCCGCCATGAGCTCGGCGTTGACCTGGTAAGGCAGCAGCGCGTCGATGCGCTCGGCCCAGGCGCTCACCGGCTCACCCATCGACACCCAGATGTCGGTGTGGACGAAGTCCGCGCCGCGCACGGCCTCCTCGGGGTCCTCGGTGACGGTGATGCGGGCGCCGGTCTCCTCGGCGATGGCCTCGCACTGCTCGACGAGCTCGTCGGTCGGCTGCAGCATCGGTGAGCGTGGGGCGGCGATGCGCACGTCCATGCCCAGCTTGGCCCCGACGAGAAGCAGCGAGTTGCCGGTGTTGTTGCGGGCGTCGCCGAGGTAGGCGAAGGCGACGTCGGTCAGCGCCTTGGTCGTGTGCTCGGCCATGGTCATCACGTCGGCGAGCATCTGGGTGGGGTGCCAGTCGTCGGTGAGGCCGTTGTAGACCGGCACCCCGGCGAAGGTGGCGAGCGCCTCGACGGTGCTCTGGGCGGACCCGCGGTACTGGATCGCGTCGAACATCCGGCCCAGCACGCGGGCGGTGTCGGGGATCGACTCCTTGTGCCCGATCTGCGTGGAAGCAGGGTCGAGATAGGTGGTGCTCGCCCCTTGGTCCGCCGCCGCCACCTCGAACGCGCACCGGGTGCGGGTCGAGGTCTTCTCGAAGATCAGCGCCACCGACCTGCCGCGCAACATCGGCTGCTCGACCCCGGATCGCTTGGCCTCCTTCAGCTCACGGGCCAGGTCGACCAGCGACATGATCTCGTGGGGCGCGTGGTGCTGCAGCGAGAGCAGACTGCGACCCCGCAGATCGGTCGGCATGGGGGGACCTCCTGAGGAACGGACGAGCGTCGGCGCCGAGCCTAGACGCTGAGGCCGGCTCGCACTGACCGGTCGGCTGGTTGTCACCAGGGGCACGACGCGTCGGACTGACCATGATGGCCAGCAGGATGACCGTGCCGCCGGCCAGCTGGGCGAGGGTGGGCGGTTCGGCGAGGAGCACCCAGGCGATCAAGAAGACCGTCGGCAGCTCCAGACTCGCGGCCGCTGCCGCGCGCGCGGAGCCGACCACGGGTGCCCCCACGACGAACAACATCATCGGTAGCAGGGACGTCAGCAAGCCGATGCCGATCGCGAGCAGCCAGGTCCGAGCATCGGCGGGGATGACTGCATCCAGCGGTTGCGCTACAACCAGGGGAACCAGCCCCACGAAGGCGCCCAGGCTCGTCGCCGCGATCGTCTCGACCGGTTGGAGTGCGTGCACCCGGTCGCTCATGACCGCCACGACCAAGCCGAACGTGACCGGAGCCGCGACTGCGAGCAGGACTACCCAGCCGCCGACTCCGGCATCCGAAGGGCCGACCGCGATGAAGGCTCCGGTCAGCACCAGAGCCGCTCCCGCCACTGCTCGGCTCGCGGGGCGCCCTCCCGAGATGAGCCAGGTCGCCAGCAGCGTGAACGCGGGGTAGGTCATGTAGATCGTCGCGACCAGGGGGACGGGGAGCCGCTCGATGGCCAGGACGTAGCCGACCCAGCCGAGCCCCAGCGCGAGCCCGGCGACGAACGCCCAGGCCGAGTCCACTCTCTTGCGGTCCGTGAGCGCGATCCTGCGACCGGTGATGAGGACGGTGGCCGCGAAGCGGAAGAAGACGACTGCGGCCGCCGAGAGGCCGGCCTCGGTCAGGGAGCGGGCGAAGAACGCGATCGACGCGGCGGAGACGCCGGAGGTGACCAAGAGCGCGGTGGCGGTGCTGGGGCTGACTGCGGAGGATGCCCCCGTCAAGGATGTTACGTAACGCACGTTGCGCATCGTGCCAGTTCGATCCCTTTACGCGCAACGTGCGTTTCGTATCATGGCCCCCATGCCTCGAATCGTCGACCACGAGCAACGCCGCGCCCAGATCGTCCGGGCCACGCGCAGGGTGCTCGCCCGCGACGGGGTGGATGGCGCGACGATGCGCAACATCGCGAAGCAGGCCTGGTGCACGACCGGTCGCATCACGCACTACTTCGCCGACAAGGACGAGCTGATGATCGCCGTGCTCCGTTCTATCCACGGCAGCAGCCGACGACGCATCGAGCGTGCCCTGCAGAACGACCAGGACGACCTGGGGCGCGTCATCGAAGCCACTCTGCCGCTGGACGACGAGCGCCGGGAAGAGTGGGTCGGGTGGGTGAGCTTCTGGGCGCAGGCGGCGCGCAGCGACGCGCTCCAGGCGGAGCTGAGCGAGCGCTACACCGACTGGACGGAGCTGTTGGCCGTGCTCCTGGGGACCGAGACCGGCGACCCCGCCGTCACCATGCTGGTCGCGTTGATCGACGGGGTCGGCACGCGGATCGCCCTCGACCCGGACGGGATCCCCGATGCTGACCACGTCGTGTCGGCCATCGTCGCGACCGTGACGGTCGGCGCGGCGCACACCTGACCGCGGTGGAGCCTCCCGGCTCCTGCGTGCTGGCAGGGTGGGGTCATGGACGTGCAGCCGGAGCCGGGTAGCAGCCCCGTGAACGGCCGCCCCGCGGTGGTGCTGCGTAGTCCGCGACGAGGTTGGCATGTGCTCGCCTTCACCACCCTGACCGTGCTGTCCCTGACGCTGACGTGGCTGTCGTGGAGCTACTTCGACCTCCCCGCCCTCGCGGTGCTGGTCGTTCTCGTAGCTCCGTGGAGCGCGCTGCTCGCGCTGGTGGCCCTCAACCAGCGGTGGGTCGTCGACGAGGACGGTCTGCGTATGCGCTCTTTCGGCGTCACCCTCGCCTCGGTGTCGTGGGCGGGCATCCACGACTTCAGGCGCGACTCCGTGGATGAGCGCAACGGCCTCGTCCAGTTCGACATTGCCCCGGGCCACTCCTGGGGCCGAGGCAAGACCGTCCGCATGACGTGCACGGACGCGCAGTTCATGGAGCTGTACCGGTTGCGAGGCCGCCAGAGCGCCCGGTAGCTGCGGGCGCCATGGGCGAAAAGCAGGTGCGATGAGGCAGGCCCGTGGCGCAGACTCGACGGGTGGAGATCGTCGTTCGTGACGCACACGCCTCGGATCTGCCGTTTTTGACGGAGATAGCGACCGCGGCTGCCTTCTGGGATGCGGATGACACATCCGGGCTCGAGCACGAGCTGCTGCAGCGACCGGATCTGGCGCACTACATCGTGGGGTGGCCACTGCCGGGCGACGTCGGCGTGATCGCGCAGGCCGACCAGCCGATCGGCGCGGCCTGGTTCCGATACTTCACGGCCGCCGACCCCGGCTACGGCTTCGTCGAGCCCACCATCCCGGAGGTGGCGATCGCGGTCGCCGCGCCATGGCGGGGGCAAGGCGTGGGGTCCCGCCTGCTCACCACGCTCATCGCCGCGGCGGGTCAGGCCGGGGTACCGGCGCTCAGCCTCAGCGTCGACCTCGACAACCCAGCACGTCGCCTCTACGAGCGTTCGGGCTTCGTCCCGCTCGAGGAGAAAGAGGGCGCGGTCGTGATGCTCCTGCGCCTCTGAGGCGTCGCGCACGATCACCTCGAGCCGAGCGTTCCTCGGGGCAGTGTGCCGCCGAGGGGGTCAGGTCCCGCAGAACGTGCGGTAGGGGCCGAAGTCGGCCGGCGCGGGCTCGGCGTACCGCTCGAGGCCGGGGCGCTCACGGTAGGGATCGGTGACCGCGTCCAACAGCCGCGTCAGCGGGCCGAGGTCGCCGTCGGTCCCGGCAGCGAGCGCTTCCTCGACGAGGTGGTTCCGAGGAACGTAGACGGGGTTGACCCGGTCCATCGTGTCGGCGTCCGGCTGCAGCTCGAGCCAACGCTGCACCCAGGCGTCGAACCCCGTCATGTTCTCGACGATGCTGCGCGTGGGCTCCGCGTCGCCGCGCACCACCCCGCTCAGCCCGCGGAAGAACGACGTGTAGTCGGCGCGCTGCTGCTGCAGGAGGGTCACCAGGTCGTCGACCAGAGGATCCGCGTCCTTCGCGCTCACCGTGTCTGGCAGCCCCAGCTTGGCCCGCATGCCGGTGGCCCAGGCCGAGGAGTACGTCGTAGGGAACCGGGCCAGCGAGGTCGTAGCCAGCTCGACCGCCTGCTCCTGATCGTGATGCAGCAGGGGCAGCAGAGTTTCGGCGAGGCGAGCGAGGTTCCACTGGGCGATGTGCGGCTGCGCGCCGTAGGCGTAGCGACCGCCGGTGTCGATCGAGCTGTAGACCGTCGCCGGGTCGAAGGCTTCCATGAAGGCGCACGGCCCGTAGTCAATGGTCTCCCCCGAGATCGTCATGTTGTCGGTGTTCATCACACCGTGCACGAACCCAACCAGCATCCACCGGGCGAGGAGCTCCGCCTGGCTCGCGGCCACGTCGTCGAGCAGCTGCAGGTAGGGGTTGTCGGCGCCTGCCGCGTGCGGGTAGTGGCGGGCGATCGCGTGGTCGGCGAGCCGGCGCAGGAGGTCGGTGTCGCCGGTGGCCCGCGCGTACTGGAAGGTGCCCACCCGCAGATGGCTCGACGCGACGCGAGCGAGCACGGCGCCGGGCAGCCGGGTCTCGCGGTATACCGAGCGCCCGGTGCCGACCACCGCCAGCGCACGCGTGGTCGGGATGCCCAAGGCGTGCATCGCCTCGCTGACGATGTACTCCCGCAGCATCGGGCCGACCGCGGCGAGCCCGTCACCGCCGCGGGCAAAGGGCGTTTGGCCTGACCCCTTCAGGTGGACGTCCCGACGGCGACCCGCGTCGTCCACCACCTCGCCGAGCAGGAGCGCCCGCCCATCCCCCAGGCGCGGGGAGTACCCGCCGAACTGATGCCCGGCGTAGGCCTGGGCGACCGGGGTCGCGCCGTCGGGGACCGAGCGCCCGGTCAGCAGGGCCACACCGTCCGGGCTACGCAGCCAGGTGGAGTCGAAGCCCAGGTCGCTCGCGAGGGGCTCGTTCAGCACGAGCAGGTGGGGGTCGGGCGTCTCCTCGGCCTGCCACGGCAGGGAGAGCTCAGCCAGCTCCCGGCTGAACTGGTTGTCGAAGGAGACGGTCGGTCGAGACGCAACACTCACTCATCGAGCGTAGGTCAGGGGCCGCGGCCAGGCAGGGCGGGTCGGGCCGAGCCTGTGCTGTCGACGCACTGCGGGCCACACTGTTCGGCATGGAGCTCGCCATCCGTGTCGCACACGCCTCGGACCTGACCTTTTTGACGCAGATGGCCACCGAGGCCGCGTTCTGGGACTCGGGTGACGCGTCGGCACGGGTGGAGGAGCTGTTGGCTGCACCCGATCTGGCGCACTACGTCGTGGGGTGGCCGCTGCCCGGCGACGTCGGCGTGGTGGCGGAGGCCGGCGAGCCGGTGGGTGCGGCGTGGTTCCGGTACTTCTCGGCCGAGGACCCGGGCTACGGCTTCGTCGACCCGGCGATCCCGGAGGTCGCCATCGGTGTCGTACCGCAGTGGAGAGGTCATGGGGTGGGAGCGCGACTGCTCGCCGCGCTCATCGCATCGGCGGGGAAGGCCGACGTGCCCGCGCTGAGCCTCAGCGTGGAGCTCGACAACCCAGCACGCCGCCTCTACGAGCGGTGCGACTTCGTCCCGGTCGAGGTGGCCGAGGGCGCCGTCACCATGCTGCTGCGCCTGTGAGGCACGATGGACAGATGAGCGAGTCGCGACCCCCGACCGCAGAGGCCCTCGACCTGCAGCCTCACCCCGAAGGCGGCTGGTTCCGCCAGACCTGGGCGGCGACGGAGGTCGTCGCGCTGCCGGACGGGCGCCGCCGGCCCACCGCCACGCTGATCTACTTCTTCCTGCCGGCCGGTGCGGCCTCGGCTTGGCACCGCGTCGCCTCCGACGAGACGTGGCTGGCCCACGAGGGCAGGGTGCTGCTCGAGCTGGGCGGCGACGGCCCACATCCCGCGGACGACGGAATCGAACAGCTCAGCGTCGGGCTCGACCGCTCGGCCGGCGACGTCGCGCAGGCCTTGGTGCCGGCCGGTGTCTGGCAGCGCACGGTGCCGACCGAAGGCGACGCGCTGGCCAGCTGCCTGGTCTCCCCCGGCTTCGACTTCGACGACTTCGAGCTCGCCGACTGACGACGCCGCCGTGCTCTCGCGAGAGGAGTCGAGGCGGGCGCCGCGTCGCTCAGCCGGTGCGGTCGAGGATGAGTCGGGTCGCTTCCTGCGGTGCGTCCCACTGCGGGAAGTGGCCGCACCGCTCGAACCAACGCAGCACCGCGTCGGGGAACAGCTCGGTCGCCCGCGCGGCCTGTTTCGGCACCGTCACCAGGTCACGACGCCCCCACCCGATCGTGACGCGGCCGGGCACGGTGCCTGCCGGGGCTCCCTGTTGCTTGGGCCCCTTGGTCAAGGCATCCAGGGCAGCGCCCGTCGAGGGGGAGTCGGCCAGCCCGCGCACATCCGGCAGCACCGTCTCCCGCGAGAGCGCCCAGGGCCGCGCCGACAGCTGGGCCAGCAGCATGGTCCTGCCCACCGAGGTGCCGAGCAGAGCCGGCAGCCGGCCTCGCAGCACTCGGACCAGCGCGATCGACGGCCGCAGCGTGGCGCCGAAGGCCAGAAGCTCGCGGTCGCTCCAGAAGCCGCCCGGGTCCAACGCCACGGTGTCGCCACCGACGCCCCGCCGGGCGAGCTCGAGCACCATCCGGCCACCCATCGACTGGCCTACGGTCGAGACCCCGTCCAGACCCTGCTCGCGGATGAAGTCTGCGACGGAGTCGGTCAGGGAGGCGATCGAGACCTCACCCGCCAGCGGCGGCGTCTGGCCAAACCCCGGCAGGTCGACCGCAATGACCTCACGGCTCTGCGCCAGCTCGTCCAGGATCGGGGACCAGGACTGCCACCCGGCGCCCAGACCGTGCACCAGCAACAGCGGGCTGCCGCTTCCACGCCGTTCATGGTTCAACGTCACCCCAGGGACGCTAGCCCACACGCAGGTTCGGGGCCGCGGCGCGGTCGTACACACCACGACAGGAGGAGGGTGCTCACGAGGTGAGCAGGCCGGAGACCCGCTGGAACATCTGCTGCTCACGCCCGCGAACAGCCTGGTCAACTACGCTCTCGACCCCGAGCGGCACCCCGAGCTGCAGCTGGCCGGGTGGGGGTTCGGCGCGTGGAGCGAGCACCTCCTCAAGCCGGACGAGCCGCTCATCTACCGCCGGCAGATAGCCGCGTTCTACGACGACAACCTCGAGCGTATCGTCCCGAGCCTGCGCGCGAGCACGATGCTCGCTCACGTCCGGGCGGCGACCTACGACGCGAAGGTCTGGGCCGGAGTGGTCGATGACAATCATCACCGCACGCCGGAGAAGTAGGTGTCTCTTCAGCCGCGGGCCATCACGGCTGCAGTGCACCTGTCTCACCTGGAGCTTCGAGAAGTCGTCCCAAGAGCCTTGACCGCTATGGACGCCTGCTCGTCCCGATGGGTACGTCGCCGATCAGCAGATCAGGCGGGCTGTCGGACGGACGAGAAGAACTCGGTGAACGCCTCGGCGAGCACCTCCGGGTGGGTCAGGGGCCCGGCATGACCTGCGCCCGGGACCTCGCGCAACCGAGCGTCGGGGACTCGGTCGGTCACAGCCTGCGCCCCAGCGGTGAAGAGTCGCTTGGTGTCCGATCCGAGCAGCACCAGCACCGGAGGGGAGACCGCGCGAAAGAAGGCGGGGTCGGCGAGGGGGTCTCCCCGCTCTTTCAGGCTCTGAAAATGGGCGAGCAGGTTCGGGACGTACGGCGCCGCAGCCTCGAGGTAGCCGATGCCCTCCATCCTCGCGATCTCGTCGTCCGTGAAGGGGAAGACGGCGAAGGCGCGCGCCGCGTCCTCCAGCTTGCCCTCGGACGCCAGCTCTGCTGTACGACCGATGACACCGCCAATCATGGCCTGCTCGCGTTCGTCGGCCTGGCTGATCATTCCTGGCTCGAACACGGCCACGGCCTCCACGGCGTCCGACTTCCCCGCCGCCCCCAGTGCAAATGGGGCAGACCAGCCCACGAGGCCGGCAGGTTCGCCGAGGCTGTGCACGTAGGTGAGGAAGTCGTCGACGATACGACCGAAGCTGAGATCGGGGTGCTCGCTGCTCAGGCCCCGCCCTCGCATGCTCGGCAGATGACACGTGAACCGGTCGGCCATGTGCTCGACCACCGGGTGCCAGTCGAGGTCACCATCGCCGATGGACCCTTGCAGGAAGACCAGCGGCGGCCCGTGGCCGTGCACGGTCCCGCCGATCGTGACGCCGTCGGTCGTGGTGACGTAGTGCGTGCGCTGAGTGCTCATGAGCCGACTCCTCGGGTCTGGTGTGGTCATGTCTGCAACGATCGTTCAGCGGACGTCGGAGAACATCACCCGGTCGGGTACGTCTCGTCGGTCATGGGTGGTACGACAGGTCGCGGCGGGCCGCTTGTGCGACGAGGTCGGCACGCCCGTCGACGCCCAGCCTGGCGTAGACGTGGGTCAGGTGCTTCTTGACGGTGTTGACGGAGATGAACAGGCGTTGACCGATGTCGGCGTTGGTCCGGCCCTCGGCGACCAGCCGCACGACGTCCCGCTCGACGGGAGTCAGCGACGCCCAGCCGGTCTTCGGGCGTTGACGCTCACCCCGCCCCCGGCGTGCATAGGCGATGGCCTCGCCGAGCGACATCTCGCCCCCAGCCTCCCAGCTGGCAGCTGCGCCGGAAGAGTCCAGCGCCGCCCGCGCCCGGGTGCAGGCCCGAGCGACGTCGTCGGCCTGGAGGGGGAAGCGGACGATGCCGGCCTCGGCGTGGAAGCGCTCCGAGGACGCGAGCAGGCGCAGCGCTCGCTCCGGTTCGCCGAGGGCGACGGTCAGGTCGGCGACCACGTCCAGCGCCGCCGCGGCGCCGACACGGTCGCCGTAGTCGGCCAGGATCTCCAAGCTGTCGTGAGCCTGCTCCCACGCGCGCTCGACGTGCTCGTCGTCCCGGTTCAGCTCCGCGAGGCCCAGCAGCGACCGACCCAGCGCCTGCGGGAGCCGTGGGTTGGTCGACAGGGACCGGCTGGCCTCCAGGTGCTCTCGCGCGTCGTCGTCGCGCTGCTGGCTTCGTGCGACCAAGCCGAGGAGCCATTCCCCCTCGGACTCGTCCGCACGGCCGCCGCCCTCGCGGCCTGTGTGCACGATCCACGTCGCCGTGGCCCGAGCAGCCTCCAGGTCGCCGGAGGTGTAGGCAGACAGAGCCGACCAGCGGCGAAACCACATCCCGTAATGGGTTCGTTCGAGGGCCGGTCCCAGCGCTGCCTGTGACTCGGACAACAGGTCCCGCGCACGGTCGCGCTCGCCCTGCAGGACAGCCACTGCCGCCAAACCGGTCAGCCCGGCCGACTCCCACCCGGGACGATGCAGACGCCGGCTGAGGTCGACGGCCGCTGTGGCATGTCGGCGTACCTGTTCCAGCCGGCCAGACCACACCAGCCACCCCAGGGCACCCCCGTGGGCGGCCGGAAGGTGGAACGTGAGGTCGTTGGCCTCGCAGACCTCCACGTCCCGGCGGAACAGGTCGTACCCGGCGTCGATCGAGCGGCTGTGCAGGAGGGCTGCCCCGGTGAACTGCAGGACATGAGCATGGGTGGCAGCGTCCCGGCACTCCTCGACGAGCCTCAACGCCTGCTCAACGTCATCGTCAACCTGCTCGTTGGGCGCCAGTCCACTGAGGACACCGGCCAGAGCACGTTGGGCCAGTGCGACCGCAAGGGCACCGTCGACGGCAGTCGTCCGCGCAGCAGTGACCGCCTGGGTCGCCGACCGATGAAAACTCGCCGGCTCGACGATGGCCAAGGTTGCTGCGGCGTTCAACCCCCGCGCGCGCTCGTGAGCAGGGGCGCCCGGCTTCTCGGCCGCCTTCTGGAGTCGGCTGTGTACCTCTCGGGACAACCCGCACTCGAGCCAGAAGCGGACGACCGGTTCAATGATGCCCACCAGCGACGGCAGGTCTGCGGACTCGGCAGCCCAGTCCATCGCGGCGCGAAGGTCATCGAGATCCGCGGTCAGCCGCGCCACCCAGGGCTCAGGCTGTCCAGCGATGAGACCGGCTCCGGCCCGGCGGGCCAGGTCGACATGAAACTCCAGATGGCGTGTGCGCACCCGTGCCGGGTCATCCAGATCGGACAGTCGCTGCCGCGCGTACACCCGGATCGTCTCCAGCAGCCGGTAGCGGGCCCTCCCGCGGCGCTCGACCACCTGCACCAACGACTGCTCGACCAGCCCCGCGACCAGATCGAGCGCGTCATCGCGGTCGATCCCCTCGCCTGCCACCACGTCGATGGCGGCGTCCAGCTCGAACGAAGCGGCGAACACCGACAGCCTCGCCAACGCCAGCCGCTGCACGTCATCCAGCAGCTGGTAGCTCCAGGCCAGAGACGCTTCCAGAGTCCGCTGCCGTGCTGGCGCCCCCCGGGGCCCACCGGTCAGCAGGCCGAACCGGTCGGCCAGTCCGGCCAGGATCTGGCTCGGCGCCAGCACCCGCACCCGCGCCGCAGCCAGCTCGATCGCCAACGGAATCCCATCGAGACGCCGGCAGATCTCGCCGACCTCCGCAGCGTTGTCGTCACCGATGCGAAAGTCTGCCGACACCTGCTGGGCCCGCACCTCGAACAGCCGCACCGACTCGGTAGCCGCCGGCGTGCTGGCGGATTCGCTAGCGGCGTCGGGCACTGGCAGGCCGGCGACCTCGAACGTCGCCTCGCCCTCGACCACCAGCGGCACCCGGCTGGTGGCCAGCACATGCAACCGGGGACATCTCCACGACAGCTCACGAACCAGCCTCGCGCACGCCTCCACCAGGTGTTCACAGTTGTCGAGTACGACGAGCAGATGCCGTGCCTGCAGCTGCTCGGCCAGCGCCTCGGGAAGTGCCTGTCCGGCCCGCTCGCGGACGCCCACCGCCCCGCCAAGGGCCGCTGGGACCAGCCGGGGCTCACTCACGCCCTGCAAGTCCACCCACACCGCTCCGCGGGCGAACCGCGGTGCCACGTCTCCGGCGACCTTCATCGCCAGTCGCGTCTTGCCGCAACCCCCCGGGCCGGTCAACGTCACGACCCGAGCATCCATGACCAGCGCGGCGACCTTCGCACGCTCGACCTCGCGGCCGATGAACGCCGCGACACCCACCGGCGGTCTGTGCTGCCTCTCCATGGACCTCACCCAGACCTGATCCTACGGAAAGCCGATGTCGGCCTGTGAGGATTCGGTCCAGATCCCGGCAAGGCGGGTGGGTGGAGGATAGGGCCATGTTCATCGTGAGAGTTGCCGCTCGTGCCAAGGACGGGGCGCAGGAGCAGTTCCTGCAGGTGCTACGCGAGCAGATCGAGGAGGTCCCCCGGAGGTACCCGCTCTGCCACACATACCGGGCGTGCGTCGATGCGGTAGACCCCCAGGCCGTTCTCGTCTACGAGGTGTGGGTCAGCCGTGAGGCATACGTCGAGTTCTCCCGCTCCGACTATGTCGCCCAGGTCATGTCGCAGCTGAGCCCGCTGATGAGCGAACAAGATGCTGCGTTCTACGAGGCAGAACCCGCCGAGCTGCCGTTGGCATGACCCGGTCAGGGGGCGAGCAGCTCGTTGATCGCCTCGGCGACGACGTCGGGATGATCCTCGGGGGTGAAGTGACTGCCACCGGGGATGTGCCGCACCTCCGTCCCGAGGTCGGCGGCCAGACGTTCGCCGAAGCCGATCTTCTGGAACGGGTCGGCCGCACCCCACACGACCCGCGCCGGCAGGCCGAGGTCGGGAAGCCGGTCGGCGACCGAGCGAGTGTCGCGGGCATCGAGCGCCGTCAGCTGCGCCATCAGTGACTGGGCCGCGCCGTTCGCGGAGTAGTACCGCCAGTGCACGGCGAACGACTCCTTGGCCTTCGCTTCGGTGTCGTGGCCGCGGCGCATCAGCTGCGCGAAGGACCCTCGCACGAAGGGGGCGGGAAGGTGCCTCAGGACGGGGGCCAGCCGCGCCGACACCTTGGCACTGGGCACCGGCCAGGAGTCGTAGCAGACCGCGTTGGTGAGCACGAGCCCCGAGAACCGCTGGGGGGCGTGGACGGCGGCGATCTGAGCGACCCCGCCGCCGATGTCGTGGCCGACCAGGACCGGTCTCTCCAGGCCCTGGGTGTCCAGCCAGGCCAGCAGACGATCGGCCTGCGCGGCGACAGCGAGGTCCAGTCCCGCGCCCTCGGCGATGCTGGAGCCGTACCCCGCCATCTCCCAGGCCAGGCTGCGACCACGCACGAGGGGCATCACGTGCCGCCAGAGCTGGGCAGAGGTCGGGATGCCGTGGACGAGCACCACGGGTCGTCCCGACCCGTGCTCGATCCAGCGAGTGCTCAGCCCGTCGTTCGTCGAGACTCGGGTCTGCATGGCGTCCTCTCTCGCCGGCCCTGCCCGCGCAGAGCCGGGGTAGAGCACCAAGAGTGGCAGATCCGTCGCGACCCTCGCCTGGCGGCGGTAGGAAGCACGTTGGCGCATGGGGACAGATCCGGTGACGTGCGCCCAGGATGCCGTGCCCTCCGAGGCAGAGCCCGAAGTCTGGTCGACTCCGTCGGGCACTGGGAGCGTGCCACAACGGGATCGTGTGACGAGACGATCAGACCGACTGACACAGGCGCCGCTCGGCGAGGCGGCGGCCTCGATCGATCGAGCCCGGGTCGAGACTCAACGCCAACGTGTTCTGCGTGCCTTCGTAGATCAGGAGCAGGTCCTCCGTGAGCTCAGCTGGGTCGGTGGCGCCGGTGGCCCTGCAGAGCTCGGTGAGGCGGGCTCTGAGGTGGTCT
>NZ_DATFMA010000036.1:0-10116 GCF_035267225.1 Ornithinimicrobium sp. | reverse complement strand
CGCGGCCGAGCGCGGCCAGCCCAGCCGTACGGGCGGGATCATGGAGTTCGGCAAGTGGGGCATGCGCGAGTGGTACGTGCTGACCTACCTGTTCGGCGCCACCTTCATCGCCGGCCAGGTGCTGGAGTACGCCGAGCTGGTGCGCGAGGGCCTGACCCTCGCCTCCGACCCCTACGGTTCGGTGTTCTACATGACCACTGGGTTCCACGGGCTGCACGTGACCGGCGGCCTGATCGCGTTCCTGCTGATCATCGGACGCAGCTTCACCGCCAAGCGCTACACGCACGCCCAGGCGACCAGCGCGGTCGTCACGTCGTACTACTGGCACTTCGTCGACGTCGTGTGGGTCGCTCTCTTCCTCACGATCTACGTGCTGCAGTGATGCCACACCGATGCACGTCCGCCCGCACGGCCCGGCCGACCGCCCACGACAGGAGGCTCCAGTGAAGAGACTGCGCACCGGGCGCCGTAGCCCCCTCGCCGCCCTGATCGTGCTCATCCTGGGTCTGAGCGTGACCGGGACCGCCTACGCCGCGCTACAGCCGAAGGCCACCCCCGGCACGGCCTCGACCACGGTCTCCACGCAGGACCTGCAAGAAGGACGCAAGCTCTTCCTCGCGAACTGCGCCAGCTGCCACGGCACGGACGCGCAGGGCAACGACACCGCAGGTCCGTCGCTGGTCGGTGCGGGCGCGGCTGCCGTGGACTTCCAGGTTTCGACCGGTCGGATGCCGCTGGCTGCACCGGGAGTGCAGGCACCGGAGAACCGGGACGCAGTGGCCTTCAGCGACGAGGAGATCTCGGCGATGGCCGCCTATGTCGACTCCCTCGGCCCCGGCCCCGACGTGCCCAAGGCCGAGTACCTCGACGTGGAGAAGGCGAACATCGCCAACGGCGGAAAGATCTACCGGACCAACTGCGCGATGTGCCACAACTCCTCCGGTGCGGGCGGAGCGCTCACCCGCGGCAAATATGCGCCGAGCCTGATGAACGTGGAGCCGCAGCACATCTACGAGGCGATGCTGACCGGTCCCCAGTCGATGCCGGTGTTCAACGACGAGAACATCACCCCGGAGGAGAAGCGCGACGTGATCGCCTTCCTGAAGGACATCGAAGAGGGCAACAGCGCCTACGGCGGCCAGTCACTGGGCTCGCTGGGCCCAGCCGGCGACGCGATGTTCGTGTGGACCTTCGGCATCGGGCTGCTCATCGCGGTCGCGGTGTGGCTCGGGAAGAAGGCGGCGTAGCAGATGAGCGACAACACCCCCGCAAACACCAGTGGGCAGGCTGACCACAGCCCGGCCACCCAGGGTGACTCCAAGCTGCCGGAGCGGTTCGAGAACCCCGGTCTCCCCCCACACGTCCCGCGCCGTAGCGATGTGGATGTCAAAGCGGCCAAGCGGGCCGAGCGGCAGGTCGTCGCGTTGTTCACCCTGTCCGCTCTGGGCACCGTCGGCTTCGTCATCGCCTACCTGTTCATTCCCATGGACGCCCGCGGCTACGTCATCGGCATCGGAGAGATGGACCTCTACCACCTGGCGCTGGGGATCACGATGACCCTTTCGCTGGGCGGCATCGGTTTCGGTGCCGTGCACTGGGCCAAGACCCTGATGCCCGACGAAGAGGTCGTCGAGGAGCGCCACGAGCAGGCTTCCGACGAGGAGACCCGGGAAGGTGCGGCCGCTCATCTGCGCTCCGGGTGGAAGGAGTCGCAGCTGGGCCGACGCCCGCTCATCCTGCAGAGCGCCGCCGGCGCGCTGGGGCTGTTCGCGATCCCGTTGGTGCTTCAGCTCGGCGGCAGCCTCGGCCCGGCTCCGGGCCGGGCGCTGTACGACACCAACTGGAAGCAGGGTCTGCGGCTGTTGATCGATCCTTCCGGGGTGCCGGTCAAGGCCTCCGACGTCACGATCGGGTCGGTGTTCCACATCATGCCCGAGGGCTGGGTCGGCGAGGAGGCGCACGAGGAGCACACCGAGCACGAGATCATGGAGGCCAAGGCCGAGGACCAGGTCATCCTGGTGCGTCTCGACCCCGAGGTGGTTCAGAGCCAGAAGTCGCTGGACTGGGGCTACGAGGGCATCCTCGCCTACTCCAAGGTGTGCACGCACGTGGGTTGCCCAGTGGCGCTGTACGAGCAGCAGACCCACCACCTGCTGTGCCCCTGCCACCAGTCGACGTTCGATATGACCAACGACTGCGAGGTGATCTTCGGCCCGGCCGGCCGTCCCCTGCCGCAGCTGCCGATCACCGTCGACGCCGAGGGGTACCTCGTCGCCGACGACTCGTTCAAAGAACCCGTAGGACCAAGTTTTTGGGAGCGTGGATGATGTCCACCACATCGAGAGTCCCGCAAGGAGCCGGAGGCGTTCGCGCCGAGGAGGGCACGAGCACCGCCCCCGACCGCGCCGACGCCGAGCAGCCGCCGAGGCTGCCCAAGCCCGTGGTGTGGAGCGACGAACGTGTCGGCAGCGCCAAGGGCATGAAGTTCCTGCTGCGTAAGGTGTTCCCCGACCACTGGTCGTTCATGCTCGGCGAGGTCGCTATGTACTCCATGGTGATCTGCCTGATCACGGGAACCTTCCTCAGCTTCTGGTTCATCCCCAGCGTCGGCCCGGTGGAGTACGAGGGCTCCTTCGTCCCCCTCAAGGGCGTGACCATGAGTGAGGCCTACGCCTCGACGTTGCACATCTCCTTCGACATCCGGGGGGGCCTGCTGATCCGCCAGCTGCACCACTGGGCTGCGCTGCTGTTCATCGTGGGGATCTCGCTGCACATGGCTCGGGTCTTCTTCACCGGCGCCTTCCGCAAGCCGCGTGAGATCAACTGGGTCATCGGCACCGTTCTCTCGCTCCTGGCGATCATCGAGGGCTTCGCCGGCTACTCCCTGCCGGACGACCTGCTGTCGGGCACCGGCATCCGGGCGATGCAGGGCTTCATGCAGTCCGCACCGGTCATCGGCAGCTACATGACCTTCGCCGTGTTCGGCGGGCCCTTCCCGGGCGAGGACATCATCCCCCGCCTGTACATCGCCCACGTCCTCATCATCCCCGCGCTCTTGGTGGGCCTGTTCACCGCGCACATCCTGCTGGTGCTGCTGCACAAGCACACCCAGTACCCCGGGCCAGGACGGACCAACAACAACGTCGTCGGCTTCCCGCTGATGCCGGTGTACATGGCCAAGGCGGGTGGGTTCTTCTTCATCGTCTTCGGTATCACTGCGCTGATCTCCGCGCTGGTCCAGATCAACCCGGTCTGGGTCTACGGTCCCTACGACCCGACCCAGGTCACCGCGGGCTCTCAGCCGGACTTCTACATGTGGTTCTCCGACGGGGCGCTGCGGCTACTGCCGGGATGGCTGGAGTTCGAGCTGTTCGGCTACTCCTTCATCTTCAACATCTTCCTCGGGTCCCTCGTGCTGCTCCCTCTGGTGTGGCTCATCTGTGGCGTCTACCCGTTCGTCGAGTCCTGGGTGACCGGCGACAAGCGGGAACACCACCTGCTGGACCGTCCCCGCAACGCCCCGGTGCGCACCGCCGTCGGCAGCGCGGCGATCTCGATCTACCTGGTCCTGGCGCTGGCGTGCGTCAACGACATCCTGGCCATCAAGCTGGGCCTGTCCATCAACGACCTGACCATGTTGTTCCGCGCCCTGGTGTTCATCCTGCCGTTCATCACGTTCTTGGTGGTGAAGCGACTGTGCCTCAGCCTGCAGCGCGCCGATCGCGACCTCGTGCTGCACGGGACGGAGAGCGGCCGCATCGTGCGGACCCCAGAGGGCGAGTTCTACGAGGTCCATGAGCCGCTCGACCCCTACACCCGCTGGACGCTGGTGCAGCACGACCCGCAGTACCCGTTGGCGCTGGAGCAGGCCGCGGACATCGACGAGCACGGGGTCAGCAAGCCTCATCCGGTCGGCAACCGGCTGCGGCGGGCGCTGTCCGACTTCTACTTCCGTGACCAGCTCCAGCCGGTCACGCCGGCCGAGCTCGCGGCCGCGCACTCACACGGGGAGCACGACGCGATGGACACGCCGACACCGCAGCTCAGCGAGCCGGTCAACCCGGCACGCGACGAACCCGCGGCTCTCGAGGACAGCTCCTTGCGCTGAACCGGGCCCGTGCAGCACCTGGAGGCTGCGGAGTTCGATGATGTAGTCAGCGACGCCCTCGACTCGATCCCGGCCGAGCTGCTGGACATGCTGGACAATGTCGTAGTCGTCGTGCACGAGGAGCCGCCTGCCGAGAGCCCGGAGTTGTTGGGGGTCTACGAGGGGGTGCCGCTCACCGAACGGGATGCGGTATACGGCGGAGAGCTCCCCGACCGGATCGTCATCTTCCGTGGGCCCCTGGTTCGCATGTGTGCCGACCACGATGAGCTTCGCTCGGAGATCAGCGTGACCGTCCTGCACGAGATCGCGCACCACTTCGGCATCGACGACGAGCGCCTGCACGACTTGGGCTGGGGTTGAGGGCACACCGCTTTCCGAGCGTGAGGTGCCCGGCCGCTACCCCCAGCGCGAAATGTGACTGGATGGACGCCGAGCTGGGCCTGACGGCGCGGACGATCTCCGCGGGCCTTCGCCGTCACCACGTGCCCTCCCTGCATGAGTGCGACCCGCTGACCGTGCAGGTGATCCGCTCCAGTGAGACCACCGCCCTGCGCTACGAACGCGACCGCCCCAGCGACCTGATCCACATCGACGTCAAGAAGCTCGGCAAGGTCCCCGACGGCGGAGGATGGCGAGCACGCGGCCGGGCCCGCGAGAACCGCACCAGGCTCGGCTTCGACGACGTCCACGCCGAGTCGATGACCACTCACGCCCGGCCTACGCCGAGATCCCGCCCAACGAGCGGGGGACCACCTTCCGCAGTTCCTGGTCCGCGCCGGCGCGTTCTTCACCAGCCACGGCATCACCGACAGACAAGTCATCAGCGACAACGCGAAGAGCCGCACCCGCACCCGCGGCACTGGCACCCTGGTGCGCTACGACAACACCCCACGACGCCACTCAGCCCTCGGAGGACACCCTCGACCAGCCGACTGTCATGAACGTCCCTGCCGAGTACAGCTAGACGGCTTTCTCCCCGTGGAAGTACTCGAAGGTCCACCCGACGGTCGCGACGGCAGCGAACGGGGCGGCGATGACGAACAGCCACCAGCCCACCGCGACCCCGAGGAACAGGACGGCCGCGGACATGGCGAGCCACAGTGGCCACCACGAGTGCGGACTGAAGAACCCATACTCTCCGGACTGCTCGGCGATCTCACCTTGCAGGTTGTCCTCTGGTCGCATGTCCAGCCTGCGGGAGGTCAACCACAGGTAGAACGCCACGAAGCCACACAGAGCCGCCGTAAGCGCGATGCCCACGATGCCGACCCACTCCCCCAAGTCGGTGAAGTAGGCGTAGATGACCGTCATGAGGACGAAGAAGGGGACGAGGATGGCGAAGAGCCTGGTTTCCGCTTTCATCGAGCCAGCTCCTCGGTCTCAGTTGTCCGGATGGCCATGCTTGCCACCGTGCTCCGTGCCGACGCTGCCTTGAGGATCCGTGTCTGGCCCACCGATGAGCTCCTCCATGATGTTCTTGTCTGGTTCCGGAGACTCGATGGTCGCCACGTCCGGGTGATGCAGGTCGAACGCAGGACGCTCAGAGCGGATCCGCGGGATGGAGGCGAAGTTGTGTCTCGGCGGGGGACACGAGGTGGCCCACTCCAACGACATCCCGTAGCCCCACGGGTCGTCCACGTCGACCTTCGGGGTGTGGAACGACCTCCAGGCGTTGTACAGGAAGAACACGGTGGAGACACCGAGGATGAAGGAGAAGACCGTGGAGATCTGGTTCATCCAGGTGAAGTCGTCCTCGGGCAGATAGTCGGCGTACCGACGCGGCATGCCGTAGACGCCCAGCCAGTGCTGGATGAGGAAGGTGCCGTGGAAGCCGATGAACAGCGACCAGAAGTGGATCTTGCCGAGCCGCTCGTCCAACATGTGACCGGTGAACTTGGGCCACCAGAAGTAGAACCCGGCGAACATGGCGAAGACGACGGTGCCGAACACGACGTAGTGGAAGTGGGCCACCACGAAGTAGGAGTCGGACAGGTGGAAGTCGAGCGCTGGGCTGGCCAGGATGACGCCGGTCAGCCCGCCGAAGAGGAAGGTCACCAAGAACCCGATCGCCCAGATCATGGGGGTGCTGTAGACGATGGTGCCGCCCCACATGGTGCCGATCCAGTTGAAGAACTTCACCCCCGTCGGCACCGCGATGAGCATGGTCATCACCGCGAAGAACGGCAAGAGCACGGCCCCGGTGGCGTACATGTGGTGGGCCCAGACGCTGATCGACAGGGCCGCGATCGCGATGGTCGCGAACACCAGGGTCTTGTAGCCGAACAGGGGCTTGCGGCTGAAGACCGGCAGGACCTCGGAGATCAGCCCGAAGAAGGGCAGGGCGATGATGTAGACCTCAGGGTGGCCGAAGAACCAGAAGAGGTGCTGCCAGAGCATCGCACCGCCGTACTGCGGGTCGAAGATCTGCGCGCCCAGCATCCGGTCGGCCGCCATCCCGAACAGGGCTGCTGCCAGCACCGGGAAGACCATGATCACCAGCAGGGAGGTGATGAGGACTGTCCAAGTGAAGATGGGCATCCGGAACATCGTCATCCCGGGGGCCCGCATGCAGATGATGGTGGTGATGAAGTTCACCGACCCGAGGATGGTGCCGAACCCACCGAGGGCCAGGCCCATGACCCACAGGTCTCCCCCCAGGCCGGGGCTGTGCGCCGCGCCGGCCAGCGGCTGGTAGGCGAACCACCCGAACGAGGCGGCTCCGGTCGGGGTCAGGAAGCCGGCCGAGGCGATCAAGCCCCCGAACAGGTAGAGCCAGTAGGCGAACATGTTCAGCCGCGGGAAGGAGACGTCCGGTGCGCCGATCTGCAACGGCATCAGAGCGTTGGCGAAACCGGCGAACAACGGCGTCGCGAAGAGCAGCAGCATGATCGTGCCGTGCATCGTGAACATCTGGTTGTACTGCTCGGGGTTGGTCACCACCTGCAGCCCGGGCACGAACAGCTCGGCCCTGATCACCAGCGCCATCACCCCGCCGAGCAGGAAGAAGATGAACGAGGTGACGAAGTACAGGTTGCCGATCACCTTGTGGTCGGTCGTGGTGATGACCTTGACGAAGAGCCTGCCGTAGTGGGGCTTGGGAGGGCTGGCCTCCGGCCCGGTGTCAGAGGGGACGCGCGTCTCGGGTCCGACGATCGTGGCCATCAGTTACTCCCCTCCGGAAGCTTCTCGTCCTGGTCGATCTGCAAGGGGTAGCGGTTGAGGTCCTCGCCCAGCTGCCCGGTGTTGCCGGCCGCCTCCAGGTCGGCGATGGCCTGCTGGTACTCGCTCTGCGAGACGACCTCCACCTGGAACAGCATCTGCGAGTGGTAGGCGCCGCACAGCTCGGCGCACTTGCCCTGGAACGTGCCCTCTTCACTGGTTACGACCTGGAAGGTGTTGACCCGCCCGGGCACCATGTCGAGCTTCTTCAGGAACTGCGGCACCCAGAAGGAGTGGATGACGTCGCGCGAGGTGAGCACGAACTCGACGCGAGTGTCGACGGGGAGCACCAGGGTCGGCAGCTCGTCGACGACACCCGTCCCGCCCTCGTCCATGTTCGCCGGCTGCTCACCCTCGATGTACACGTTCTCGTTGACGTAGTTGAAGTCCCAGCTCCACATCTTGCCCGCGACGTTGACGACGACCTCCGGATCGTCCTCGGTGTCGAGCAGCTCGTTCTGCAGCTCGACGGTCTTGCCGAAGAGCACGGCCACCATGAGCAGCGGCACGACGGTGTAGAGGATCTCCAGCGGCACGTTGTAGCGGATCTGGGGCGGTAGAGGCTGGTCGGCGCTGCGTCGGCGGTAGGCGACCATGCACCACAGCGTGAGCCCCCACACCAGCACGCCGACCGCCAGGGCGGCGATCCAGGTGGCGTTCCAGAACTCGATGACCTGGGGCCCCTCGGTGGTGATCGCCTCCGGCATGAAACCGCGCTGCACGGTGGCCCCGCACCCGGACACCAGGACAGAGGCGACCAGCACGACGAGAACAGTCACCACGGCACGAGGGCGCCTGCGGCTGCCCTGCGGCCAGTCGTTCCGTCGTCGCACAGCACACCTCACAGTCGTTGGCCGGCCCATTCCTGGGTAGATGCTACCGCGCACCGCCTTCAGCGGGTCCAGTGGGCTCACGGTGTCGGCGGCCCCGCACCCGGCCACAGGTGAGCCGCCTCGGTCAGGTCGGGCAACAGCGCCAGGTAGGCCGCTCTGCTGATCTCGCGCGTGCCCAGCGTGGCGAGGTGTGCCGTGCACCACTGCACGTCAACGAGCCACGACGGGCTCGCCCGCTCCGGTGAGGGCGGGCAGGCCCGCTCCAGATGGTCCACCAGGGCGACGAGGGCGACCTTGGAGGCGTCCCGGCGCCGATGGAACATCGACTCCCCCGCGAACAACCCGCCGACGGCCACCCCGTACAGCCCACCCGCGAGCCCCTGGTCGTCGAAGACCTCGACGCTGTGCGCCCATCCCATCTCGTGCAGCCGTCGGTAGGCCCGCTCGAACGACGGGGTGATCCACCCCCCGGGGCGACTCGCGTCGGCACACCCGGAGACGACGTCGTCGAAGGCGGTGTCCACGCGGACCGTGAAGCGACGCCCCGACCGACGCAGAGAGCGGGAGACGTGCAGGTCACCGGGCAGGATGACCCCTCGCCGTTCGGGTGACCACCACCCCAGGGCAGATTGTCTGCCCTGGCCCACCCCCATCGGGAACAATCCCGCCCGGTAGGCGGCGAGCAGGGTTCCCGGCTCCAGGTCGGCACCCACCGCCACCAGATCCTCACCCACCACGGCCGCACGGGCGTCCAGCGCCCAGCGGCAGGGCGGTGGCTCGAGCGGCCTACCGGCCGGCTCAGCGATCACGACCGAGGTGGGGTTCGACCTCCTCCGCGGCCGCCGAGCCGTAGCAGTCCCGGAGCCGCCCCAGGAACGCGCCGCGGTCGAAGTCGTACTCCTGGGTGCCCACCGTGGCGAGCACGTAGGACGACACGGTGGACCCGAGCTGGGCGCACCGCTCGTGCGACAGCCCCCAGGCCAGACCGGACAGGAAGCCGGCGCGGAACCCGTCCCCCACCCCGGTGGGGTCGACCTTGGTCACCGGGCCGGCCGCGGCGACGTCGATCTGCTCCGCGTGGGCGCTGACCACGCTGCACCCGTCCTTGCCCTTGGTGATGACCCGGGTCCCGACCCGGCGCAGAATCTCCGCGGAGTCCCAGCCGGTCTTGCTCTCGGTCAGGGCCGCCTCGTAGTCGTTGGTGAACAGGTACGAGGCGCCGTCGACCAGGCGGCGGATCGAGGCGCCGTCCATGAAGGCGAGCTGCTGGGAGGGGTCGGCCGCGAAGGACAGGCCCCTCGAGCGACACTCGGCGCTGTGGCGCAGCATGGCCTGCGGGTCGTCCGGGCTGATCAGCACCAGCTCGAGCCCGCCGACCTGGTCCAGGATCGGCCCCAGCTCGATGTTGCGGGCCTCGCTCATGGCTCCCGCGTAGAAGCTGGCGATCTGCGCCATGTCCTCGTCGGTGTTGACGATGAACCTCGCCGTGTGCCGCACCTCGGAGACCAGAAGGTGGTCACAGTCCACGCCGTGTCGGCGCAGCCATGACTCGTAGGCCGCGAAGTCCTCACCCACGGCGCCGACCAGCACGGGCTGGTGGCCGAGCTTGGCCATACCGAAAGCGACGTTGGCCGCGATGCCGCCGCGGCGGACCTGGAGGTCTTCGACCAGGAAGGAAACCGAGATCTTGTGCAGCTCTTCGGGGACCAGAGAGTCAGCGAACCGCCCCTGGTAGGTCATGAGGTGGTCGGTCGCGATCGAACCGCAGATGGCGAACTTCATGCGCAGAACCTACGCCAGCGCCACCGGTTCAGCGACAACGCCAGGAGGTCCGGTCAGCTGAAGGAGTCACCACAGGCACACGAACTGCCCGCGTTGGGGTTGTCGATGGTGAACCCTTGCTTCTCGATGGTGTCCGCGAAGTCGATCGTCGCGCCGTCGAGGTAAGGAGCGCTC
>NZ_DATFMA010000035.1:0-16122 GCF_035267225.1 Ornithinimicrobium sp. | reverse complement strand
ACGTGGTCCCACTACTCCCAGCAGCGGGCACTGACGCCGGACAAGAACGGCCGGTCCTGGGGGTCGGTCGACGCGTGGGCCCGCAGGTGGGGATTCGGGCCGGCAGGTCATACCCGCACGCACACGAACAAGACCACCCTGGCCGGGTACATCGAAGAGTCGGTCACGGCCCGTTTGGAGCTAGAGGAGTACCTGCCGTCGTGCCGGGTCCAGTACGCCACCCTGGCCGGTGTCGGAGGCGACCACTTCGGCGGGTTCAAGGGTCGCACGCTGGAGGAGTACACCGACCTGGAGTACGGACGGCTCATGCTCCAGACGTATGGGGGCATCGAAGGGCGCCTGGCGCCCCCGGGAGACGTGCTGTGGCCCTTGGATGGGAACGGCACCATCGGCATGCGCCGGTTCGATATCGAGCAGCTGAACTACTACCAGGTTCGCCCCAAGATCGAGGAAGCGATCGAGAAGGGCATGGGCATCTCCGCGTTCTGCCATCCCGGCCGCATCGGCTACGACGACCGGTTCATGACCATCAGGCACTACGAGTCGCTCATGAAGTGGATCGCCAACCAGCGGGACTGGGGGAACCTGATCGTGGGTTCCCTCGACGGCATGGCCGTTGCGGACAAGTCCCACAGTGACCGGTACGACCTCATCACCAACGGCGACTTCTCCGAGGGCACCGACGCCTACGACCGCACCGGATGGCGCGGAGAGGGCACCGCGTGGCGGGTTCGCCGGCCCCGGCCCATGGTGAGCGGTGACCCGTTGTGCATGTCCACCCGTGGCGTCCAGAACGCCACGCTGCGCCAGACCATCGACGTGCCCGAAGCGGCCCGGGGGGCACTGTTCACCCTCTCCCTGGACGCGTGGGTGACGTACGCCAGCGGGCCGGTCACGATCCGGATGTACATCAACGGTGGCGACATCGACCGACGGTTCTCCGTGCCGGTCGGGCAGGACAAGCCCTTCCAGATCGTGATGCCGCAGGTGATCGACCGAGCCAGGTTGCAGTACAACCTGGGCATCGACGTTCCCGACCCCAGGGGCGGTACCGTGTACGTCACCAACGTACGCATGCTCGCCACCTGAGCAGGGGCCGGGACGGTGGGCAGTCCCGGGTGGTGCCCTCGCCGACTCCGACCCCTGCGTCGGGCGCCCTCACGGGGGCAGAACACCGCCTCGCACGATGCCCAGGTCACCCTCGACCCGGGTCAGGACTGACGCCATCTGCTCGGCCTCGGTGGGGGAGAGACGGCTCCAGAAGCGCTCGGTCACGACCTGCTCGAAGGTGAGGTTGGCCTGCCTCAGCCGCTCGCGGCCCGGCGCGGTGACGAAGACGCGGGTGACGCGCCGGTCCTCGTTGTCGGCCTGGCGCTGCAGCAGACCCTGCTTCTCCAGCGCATCGACAAGCTTGGTCACCGCAGCGCGCGAGCACTGCAGGTGGTGGGCGAGGTCGACCATGCGGGCCTCGCCGTCCAGGGCGGTCACCTGCCCCAGCAGCGTCATCTCGGACAGGTGCAGGTCGTGCTGGAGGACCAGCATCCGGTCGGCCTGTTGGGCGACGTACGAGACCAGGCGCGCCATGCCCATCCACAGGCGGCGGTCGGCCTCGGTGGGTCGGGTGGAGTCCATCTGGGTCGACCTCCTTCGCGAGGGTCATACCCCCGGTCGGCCACGTGGGCGAGAACCACACCTGGCGTGGAAGGGAGGGTGCTACATTTACTACATAAGTAAATCATCTACAGGTGAAGTATCCGGGAGGCGCCTCCGATGGGGATCGCGATCGTGGTGGCCGTCATTCTGTGGACCACGGCCCGACATGAGCTCAGCCACGCGCTGGTGGCCTGGATGCGAGGCAACGAGGTCACCTCGCTTCGGTGGTGGCCGGGCTCGAGTGACGGCGCCTGGTCCCTCGGGGCCGTGACTCATGTCGGCCCGCCGCACTGGACGATCGACGCCGCTCCCTACCTCGTGGATGTCCTGCTGATCCTCATCGCGGCTCTGACTCTGGCCGTGGCGCGTGGGTCAGTGGTTCGTCGGGTCGTCCTGCTCGCACTGGTGATCTCACCGGTGGCCGATCTCATCTGGGGGTGGGTCGGCACGATGGGCCGCAGTGGGTCCGACGGCGCCGACCTCATCGCGGCCTCTTCCGCCGTCTGGGTTCACGCCGCGTTCGCACTGGCCGTCGCGGCCGGCGTGGTGGTGCTGCGGCGCTCCCGGGTTGGTCGCGACCGGGGCATGGATCACAGCTCCGAAGAGCGGGCCTCCCAATCTGACAGCCTCAGCCATGACAGACGATCGGGGCCGTAGCCACGGCCTCGATTCTCGACCTCCTTGACCCGAGCGTGCCTTGCCAGTCTCGGCGACCGTCTGGCCGGAGTCGATTCAGTGGCCACGAGTTCTGGGTGGCCATCTGTGTGTGGAGGCTGACTTGGAGATCGTGCCACCCAAGGACTCGAGTGCTGGGAGGCGAGAGTCTAGAACCCCGTCCCATCGGCCTCTCGACTACTAGCCTCCGGGCCGTCTTGCGATGAATAGTCGGTGGAGCTCAGTGCTGCTTCTCGGGCCGCCTCCGCGTCGGCTGGATCCTCGGGCGATGCGGGACGCAACTTCGGCGGTGCTGCCGTCCACGCTTTCAGGTCCCCCAACACGTCGGCGTAGAACCCGTCGATGCTGTCAAGAACCGAGTCGATGAAGCTGCCGCGGCCGCGCCCCCTCTTAGCGCCCATGGAGGTGGTCGTTGCGACCCTGAAAGATCGCACTTCTCGCTTCGGGTCGGTGATGAGCAGCAAGGGGTCCTGGCGGACTGCTCCCAGCAGTTCGGCCGCTCCAGAGCCCCGAGAACGGGCGGTGTAGCACTCGACGCGCACATCTCCGGGAGCATTCTTGAGCTGCCTGACGAGCCAGTTGACTCGCGTGCGTGGCCGACCTTCTCGTGGTGCCCCGATATCGACATGGCAGAAGATCTGGCCAGACCGCAAATCGGCAGTGATGGTGATCGGCCCAACCGTGTTCGGGACACGGATGGCTCCAGACAGACGGCCCTCACCACACAACAAATCCGTCAAGGCCTCCCTGCGCGCGCTGGGATCCTTCAACTCTCGTCGGCTGAGCGCAGGCACTACCTCGGTGCCCAGTCGCCGTCCCAACCTCAAGCTGGCGAAGCGAAGAAGCGCATCGAATCGAGCTGCCACCATACTGGCGCTCGAATCGGTCGCTCGCAGCGTTTCGGATTTCACCGAATCACGAACAGGCACCCAACTATCACCCATGTCCGCGAACTCAAGAGCGCCTGACTTCGAGTGCTCGAGGTAGCGAACCAGTTCACCGAGAATCCACGCCTGGTCTGGGTCGGCTACGCCACGAAACTCCTTCTGCATCACGGCCTCTGTCAGCACCCTGGACCACGAGTAGTGGTGCAGGTCGACCTTCCGAAGTTTGCGGCCATCGACCTTCGTGGGGTGCTGACCCGCCATAGCGGAGATCTCGTTCGAGATCGTGAGTACCGCGTCGAAGTTTTCGGTACGCGCGATATCGAGATAGTTCTCGAGCTGCTGCGACTCCAGTTTGTTGTTGCCCGTCTTGACCTCGACCAGGGTCACCCAGCTCCTACTGCCACGCGAGACACGGATGAGGCCATCGGGGAAGACCTTGGAGTCTCCGAGTGCGAAGGGAACCTCGATGTAGCACTCGACTCGACCGGAAGGCGCGCCGAGCGGGCGAAGGAGGGAGTGTCCGTATTCCTTGACAGCACTGATCACAGCGAGAAGAGCCGAGGTCGCCCGCCGTTCTTGTTCCTCCGCGCCGTTGATCCCGGATGTGGGAATCAGCCGTGCCTCTAGCCACGATTCCTCGACCATATGCCCCCTCTGCCTTCCTTACCGCCATGCAGCGGCACAAGGGGGTCTCATGGTGGTCCTTCTGAAGCCGCCAGAAAGCCACTCCTGGACAATCCGGCGCTGCTGATGGCAGCGCTGCCCAGGGCAGCGCGCTCTTCCATGCCGGCAGCCGCGGCGGCCAGCGTGGGCCCATGAGCACCGACGCCACACCCGCCGACGCCCTCGACCGTGCAGTGCACCAGTCCCTGTTCGACCAACGCACCCTGTTCCTCGGCGACGCAAGCGCTCCTACATGCCCCACGCCAAGCTGCTGATGCACCAAGGCTCGGCCGGCATCGGCGGCACCGTGATGGACATCGCGATCCAGGCCGACGACTCCAGCACACCCGGGACACGGTCTTGCGCCTCACCGCCGGGGACACGGGCCGCAGCGGCGAGCGCGACTTCCAGCGTGACCGCTGGTTCACTGCGGAACAGGCACGCCACTACGGCTTCGTCGACCACATCGTCGACTCGCTGGAGGACCCATTGCCTCGCCCTCGTCGCCCCATGGGCCTCGGTGTTGAGCGGCGGGCCTGATCAGCCGAAGCGGCCGCTCAGGCAGCGAGTCTGACCGGAGGAAGGGTCTTTGCGCCCTCGCTCGATCTCGGACGGATACTGCGGTGAGACGCCTGCCCGTCCAGCAACGTCGGCGATGCGCTGCCCTCGCTCGCGGCGCTCTCGACGCAGCTGCTCACCGATGGCCTCGCGCCAGAGCCGCTCGGGAGCCGCACGGCCGAGCCGACGGCAGAAGGGCGCCACGGTGTTCATACTTTGACCATAACTCGCGTCCGCTTGCCTGGGTATGGTGCTGGAAAGGTGCGGTCGCCGCCGGCCCGCACATCCGGATCTGCCGGTCGGGAGGTGACGAGCTCTGAGCCCTGCGGAGGACGGCCGAGAGAACCCGCCCGAGACCATGGAGGACTGGCGCGCGCAGGCCGGCGCCATGCTGAGCCCGCCATGCTGCGCCTTTCATCGCAACGTGGAGGTGTCGTCCCGCTACGCCAGCCTCTATCGTCAGCTGCCGAGCTGCTTCAAATGGGCCGCCATGGCGGCGATCGCCTCCCACCACATCCGGCTGGCCTTGTTCCCGCTGCGCCTGGACACCGACCGTGGCGGCTACCTCGACGTGACCCGCAGTCTGAGCCGCCGCGGCCTGCTCACCGGCGACGCCCACACGATCCGGGAGACGAACAACGCGATCTACGACGACATCTACTGGGTGCACCTGGCCTACGTGGCCGACGAGCACGGGATGGACCGGGTGCGGCAGCTCCTGAACGGTGATCAGTACTACGCAACGGTGCTGAGCGCCTTCGAGTCCATCGACCGAGGACGCCGCCTGCTCGCCGACGAGACGTCTACGGAGGAGTCCCGGAACCGGGGGCGCGAGCTGGTGTGGGCGGGCAACATCGAGCTGCTCGACCACGAGCAGCGGTCCACGGTGCAGCCGCAGTTCGCGCGCCTGTCCCGCCTGTTCGCCCACGTCATCTCCATGGGTGCGACGACGAGCTTCGAGGTGCATGGCGTCCGGCAGGAGCTGCGCTACTTCAGCTCGTTCTACCTCTACTTCTTCACCGGCGGCCTGTCGCACGCGCTGCGTCCCCCCACCTGGCCGAGGATCACGCGCCTGGAGCACCGGTGGCGCTGGCTGGAGGCCAGCGTGGTGCCGCGCTTCCGTCGGCTCGAAGGCGCCCCGCACTTGATCGAGGCCAGTCTCACCCGGGTGGTCGACGACGCGCGCCAGTACGTCGACCGCCCCTGTATCGCACCGATCTGAGAACCTCGAACAGGCAGGGTGGGTGCCGCCGTGCTGTTCCCCGCCGTCAACCCGGTCGGCAAGATCCCCGTGTTCCTGGGGATGACCGACCACTTCAGTGAGGTGGCGTCGTCGCCGTACCGCCGTGCAGTCGGCCGTGTTCGCCACGGAGTTCGGTCTGAACGTCGTCCACTGGGCAGTGCCGACGCAGCGAGGCTCAGCGGGAGGCCCCATGACCCTCGCTGAAACCCGTGGCAGGGAGCGCCGAGCCGTCACCTGACACAGAACGGGGGACCACACTCATGCTGCCGTTGGTCTCCAACACCACGGCAGCCACGAGGTGCAAGCTCCCGAGACCGGCACCGCGCACCGCGGCGCGCAGGCTGTCCTCGGAGATCCGCTCGGCCCGCAGCGCCGCCTCGATGGGCGTTCCGTCGAGAAGCAGCACGGTGGGTTGCGAGGTGAGCGCACGACGGGCCCACGCGAAACGGGTGGACAGCGCGGCGGCGACGAACTGCAGGGCCGCCAGCAGCGTGAGTGCCATCGCGCCCTCGGCCCAGGCGATGGAGCCGGTCATGGTCACGCTGGCCAGCGTGGAACCCAATGCCACCGTGACGATGAAGTCGAAGGCGTTGAGCTGAGCCAGAGTGCGCTTGCCGCTGACCCTCAGGAGGGCGACAAGCCAGGCATAGGCCAACGTGCCGACCAGCAGGACGCCGAGCAGGCCGGTGAGGTTGTCGTAGATCATCTGTCTTCCCGTTCCTGTGGCCGGTGGTGTGATGCAGCGTCGGCGTCGCGCCAGCGCTCGATACCGTCGAGGACGACCTCCAGCCCGACGTCGAACTCCTGGCTGAACTCATAGTCGGGATCACCAGCGACGGCCTCCATCACCGCGAGCATCGTCGGATACTCCTGAAGTGCCTGCACGACCTCATCGGTGGCGGTGACCTCGGGCTCGGTCGAGGGCAAAGTGATCTGTTGCAGCGCGAACCCGTAGACGTAGCTGTCGAGCATGACGAACGCCGTGGCAGCCGTCCTCGGCGAGCAGCCGGCCTCGACGAGGGTCGCCAGGACCGCCTCGGCGTGGGCGAACGTCACCGGCCGGTCGGGGCCGGCGCGGGTCTCCAGCAAAGCCAGGGCCCAGGGGTGGCGCACGAGGACCCGCCGCACGGAACCGGCCCGTCGAGCGAGCTCCTCACGCCAGGCACGCTGGGTCGGGTCGGGGAGCTCGTACTCAGCGAAGATGCTCTCCACGAGAGCGTCCAGGAGCGCGTCCTTGTCGGCCACATGCCGGTAGAGGGACATCGGTTTGCAGCCCAGACGCTGCGCGATGGCCCGCATGGTCACCGCCTCGAGGCCCGCGGCGTCGGCGAGGTCGAGAGCCGCCTGCACCACCGCGGCGCGAGACAGCGAACCCCGGCGGACCGCTGTGCGGGAGGTGACCTCCGGCATCTCTCTCGACACGCTCATCCCGCCGAGTGTATCTTTAGCGTACTTAGTACTCTCAAGGAGACCGACCATGCCGTCCTCACCCACAGACCTCGACCCCACCCCTGCTGCCTCGGCTCGGACAGTGAGTACGGAGCCGCTCGACCGCCGGATCGTGCTGAGTGGGCTGTGGACGTCGATGCTGTTCGTGTTCGCCTACGTCGACATCTTCGGCTTCTTCCGGGCCGACGTCCTGGAGGGCGCTCTGGCGGGGGTGATCTCCGGCCCGGGCTTTGCCATCGACCAGACCTTCCTGGCGGCCACGACGCTGTACATCCTCGTGCCGAGCCTCATGGTCGTCGGCTGCCTGCTCCTGCCCTACCGCGTCAGTCGTCGTGCCAACCTCGTCCTGGCCGTCCTCTACATGGGCACCATCGTCGCCTCGATGGTGGGCGAGACGTGGGCCTACTACCTCGTCGGGAGCGCGGTGGAGGTGGGGCTCCTGGCGGCGGTCGCCGCCGTCGCCGTGCGCTGGCGCTGACCGGCACCGGGCAGCTTGATCCGTGTCGCGGCCGAGCGAGAGCATCGGGACGTGACGTCACTCGGCCCCATGCCCTGGCTCCCCGACCACAGCGCCGACCTCGTGCGCACCCTGGCCGCCGATACCGCGGCGGGCACGGACACCGACGTGTGCGCACGACTGGAGACGCTGGTCGAGCAGAACCGGCAGATCCACGACCGCGACTGCCTCAACCTGAACCCCGCGACGAACATCATGAACCCGCGTGCCGAGGCCATGCTCTCGGCCGGGCTGGGGTCCCGTCCCTCGCTCGGCTACCCCGGTGAGAAGTACGAGATGGGGTTGGAGGCGATCGAGCAGATCGAGGTCATCGCGGCGGAGCTGGCCGCCGAGGTGTTCAATGCCGCCTACGCCGAGATCCGGGTGCCCTCGGGAGCCATCGCCAACCTGTACGCGTTCATGGCCACCTGTGAGCCGGGGGACACGATCATCGCGCCTCCGGTGAGCATCGGCGGGCACGTCACGCATCACGCGGGCGGCTCCGCGGGGATGTACCGGCTGCACACCATCCCGGCGCCAGTGCGCCCCGAGGCGTTCACCGTCGACGTGGATGCCGTGCGCCGGCTGGCGCACGAGCACCGCCCGTCGATGATCACCATCGGGGCCAGCATCAACCTCTACCCCCACCCGGTGGCGGCCCTGCGTGAGATCGCCGACGAGGTCGGTGCCGTGCTGCTCTTCGACGCCGCGCACCAGTGTGGCCTCATCGCCGGCGGGGCGTGGCCGAACCCGCTGGACCAAGGCGCTCACGTGATGACGATGAGCACGTACAAGAGCCTGGGCGGCCCGCCCGGTGGACTGCTCGTGACCAACGACGCCGAGCTCGCCGAGCGGGTGGACCGCATCGCTTTCCCCGGGTTGACCGCCAACTTCGACGCCGGCAAGGCGGCAGCGCTGGCCGTCACCATGCTCGACTGGAAAGCTGCCGGCGCGCAGTACGCCTCGGCCATGATGGCGACCGCTTCTGCCCTGGCCACGGCGCTCGACGCGCGGGGTCTGCCGGTGCACCAAGGGGCGCACGGGTACACCGCCTCGCACCAGTTCGCCATCGAGGCCCACCGCTGGGGTGGCGGTCAGCGGGCCGCCCGACTCCTGCGGCGCGCCAACCTGCTGACCTGCGGGATCGGGCTTCCGGTCGAGCCGATCGCGGACGACATGAACGGGCTGCGCATCGGCACTCCTGAGATCACGCGCCTGGGCATGGGGCCCGAGGACATGGGCGAGCTCGCCTCGCTACTCGCCGACGGTCTCGAGCCTGGGGTCGACCTCGACGAGGTCGCGAAGCGGGTGACCGCATTTCGAGCCCGGTTCGCCGGCGTGCACTTCACCGCTTAGCACCACGCTGTCGTGAGTGGCCCCTACGCGAGCGGGTGCCGTGTGAAGCCGGTGACCCCGCGCGTGCGTCACCGCGCGAGCAACACCGTGGCCAGGGAGCTGTCGATGACCATTCCGGTGACCAGGCCGCCCCGCACGGCAGCACGCACCGCCTCCGCCTTCCGCGAGCCGTAGGCCAGGCCCAGGGTGTGGGGGATGGCTTCCAGCTGCGCGGGCGCGACGGTGATGACGCGATGGGCGATCTCGGTATCCACCCCTGCGCCGTGCTCGTCGAAGACGACCCCACCACATTCGCCGATCACCCCGGCCGCGGTCGCGTCCTCGCGTAGCCGCTCGCTCGCGTGGTCGAAGATCGTGGAGCACCCCGGGGCCCAGGCCCCGATGCCCATCACGGCGTGGGTCACCTCGGTCACAGCGCCCAGCCCGGCGACGACGGACGGCTGACGCCGCACCGCTCGGGCCGCCTCCGCGTCGTCGAGGACGAAGGGCGCGTGGAAGATCGAGGGAGAGGTGCCCGAGACCCGGGCCGTGGAACGCACCAAGTCGACCGCCGAGGCGTCCACGCCCTCGACCTCGATGGCACCACTGAGCTGCACGACACGCACCAGGGGCAACCGTTGCAGCCGCCGCGTCATCGCGAACACGGCCCTGGACCAGAAGAGGCCGAGCACGTCGCCGGGCGCCAGCGTCTCGTCGAGCACCTGGGCGCCGATCCGTCCCAGGCCGTCGAGGGTGTTCTCGGGGGAGGAGGGGTCGACCGCCAGCACGGTGCAGCGCGCCAGACCCAGGCGCTCCTTGACCGCGATCGAGGCATCCAGGTCGACACCGAAGGCGGGGGCGATCTCGATGCGAACCAGCCCGGTCGAGACGGCCAGCTCGAGCAGGCGAGCGACCTTGAACCGGCTGAAGCCGAAGCGCTCGGCGATGGCGATCTTGGACTCGCCCATCAGGAAGTGATGGCGGGCCACCGCGGCCATCAGCAGCGACTCGTCCAGGCTCGGAGAGGCGCTCATGCGGCCCAGTCTAGGCGCGCCCGGGGAGCGGGCCCGGCCGGTTACAAATGAGCGGTCGGAATAACTCATGTGAGAGTGACGGTGTGGTGCGGCGCGCGAGACCCGCCTCTCGTGCGTGCGTGACCGTCGCCGTAGCGGTCGACAAGGAGTCATCGTGGCGGTGGGACGAGGGATGACTGGGCCGCGACCATGTGCGCCGGACGTCAGCCGCCGAGCGGGTTTCCTGTTGACCCAGGTGGGAGGCTGTGCCAGGCTGCGCCCAGCGCTGAACTCTCATATGTGAGTTCACTTTGCTCATTTGTCCATTCCAACGGCGGACAGGACCCTCCATGGCCGAGAGCACGAAAACCGAGACCGACCGGCAGATCGAGGGGATGGACGCCGAGCAGCTCACGGTCGGCAAGCACGAGCTGCACGGGCCGAAGCACTTCGCGGGCCTGTACGCAGCGGAGAACGTCGCGGGCACCGAGTTCATCTTCGGCGCCACCTTCGTCATCCTCGGTGCCTCCATCGTCGACGTCATCATTGGCCTCGCTATCGGCAACCTGCTGGCGGTGCTCAGCTTCCGGTTCCTCGCCGCACCGATCGCGGTGGGCACCCGCCTGAGCGTCTACACCTTCCTGGCCCGGGTGGCGGGCGGCACCCCGTCGAAAGTGTTCAACGCGCTCAACGCGTTCCTCTTCGCGATCATCTCGGCCGCCATGATCACCGTGTCGGCCACCGCGTTCCGCCTCGTGCTCGACTTCGAGCCGCAGACCGAGCCCTGGCCCACGAGCATCAGCTTCGTCATCCTCGCGCTGGCGTTCGGCTCCGTCACCGTCCTCGTCGCCGCCTTCGGCTTCCACGCCCTGGCCGAGTTCGCCAGCATCTGCGCGCCCTGGCTGGTGACGATGTTCGCGGTCGGAGGCCTGGTCGTGATCCCGGCCGTGGCGGATGCGGCGATCGGCACGACCGTGGTGAGCAGCTGGAGCGAGTTCCTCGAGATCGGCAAGAGCGAGATCTTCACCGGCAAGACCCCCGAGGGCGAGGCGGGGATCACCCTGCTGGGCATCATCGGCTTCAGCTGGGCGGCCAACAGCTTCGCGCACTCCGGCATGATCGACATGTCCCTGCTGCGGTACGCCAAGAAGAGCTGGTACGGCTACATGTCGGCGACCGGCATGTTCCTGGGCCACTACATGGCCTGGGTCGCCGCGGGCTTCATGGGCGCGGCCGCAGCGGCGATCGTCGGCATCAGCATCGTCGACATCGAGCCGGGCAACGTCGCGTTCCAGTCCCTCGGCTACGCCGGGCTCATCGTGGTCGTCGTCGCGGGGTGGACGACCGCCAACGCGAACCTTTACCGCTCCGGGCTGGCCGCCCAGGGGGTCGTGCCGTCGCTCTCGCGTCGGAACGCGACCTTGATCATCGGCGTCATCGTCCTCATCGCCGCCTCGTTCCCGTTCGTCTACCGCAACTACCTGATCTTCATCACGTACTCGGGAATCACCCTGGTGCCGGTCGGCGCGATCCTCTTCGCGTCCTACTGGATCCTGCCGCGCCTGGGCATGACCCGCTACTGGGCGCGGTACAAGGGCGTGACCAACATGCCGGCCCTGCTGGCGTGGGCCATCACCCTGGCCCTGGCCGGTTCGGCGGTCGGCTTCGGTCTCATGCCGGTGTACTTCGCGTTCGTGCCCGCCTTCATCGTCAGCGCGATCCTCTACGTCGTCTTCGCCCGCATGATGGGCGCCGCGGAGAGCTACCCCGACCAGGAGGCCGAGGACGAGCGCTTCAACGAGCGGGTGGAGGCCTTCCACGAGGAGCAGGCGAGGGCGGCGCACATCGACGTGGACACCGTCGACCGCAGGCCGCTGAGCACCGCGCTGAAGGTCATCTGGATCATCGACCTGCTGGTGGTCTTCGCGATGGGCGTGTTCGTCCTCGTCGGCAGCCCGGACACGCAGACCTACGAAGCCCATCGCGACCAGTTCTTCTGGGTGGCCTTCGTCGGCACCTTGGTCTACTTCGTCGCCGCCTACTGGGAGCTACGTCGCCGCAAGGCGGTCGCCAAGCAGGCCGTGGAGGAGCACGCCGACCAGCCGGCCTAGGCGTCATCCCCGTCGCTCTCCGGCACCCACCGCGGCATGAGCGCGGCAGCGGCGATCAGGACGAGGGCAATGCCGGCGGAAGCCAGGAAGACACCGTGGATCGCCGGGTCCAGCACGGAGGGCGTCACGGCCTCCAGGTCTGTCGGCACCGACCCCAGCTGTCCGGCGACGCTGGTGTTGACGATGGCCCCGAACGCCGCGACCCCGACCGCGCTGCCCACCGACCGGGCGAACACGGTCGCGCTGGTGGCCACGCCCCGGTCGTGCCAGGTCACTGCGGACTGCGCGGCCACGATGGCGGGGCTGGCCACCCAGCCGAACCCGAGCCCCATGACGAAGCACGGTGCCGCCAGACGCAGCACCGAGCTCGACTCGTCGACACCGAGCAGGAGCGCGGCTCCGGCGGCGGCGAGCACCGACCCGATGAGCATGGTGCGGCGGAAGCCGATGGACAGGTAGAGACGCCCGGCGGTGGTCGCCGCGACGGGCCACCCGATCGTCATCGCCGCCAGGGCGAACCCCGCGGTCACCGCGCCCGTGCCCAGCACCCCCTGGGCGAACAGCGGCACGTAGGAGGTCAGCCCCAGCAGCAGGACACCGACCAGCAGCGAGATCAGCATGGCGGTGCCCACCACGCGGTGCCCGAACAGCCACATCGGCAGGATCGGCTGGGCAGCTCGTCGCTCGACGAGGACGAAGGCCACCAGGAGCAGCCCGGCGGCGGCGAACATCGAGATGCTCGTGACCGAGAGCCAGGGCCACAGGATGCCGCCCTCGAGCAGGGCCAGGAGGAGCAGGACGCTGCCCAGCGCCAGCAGCACTGCTCCCAGGTAGTCGACGTCCGTGCGGGACCGGTCGGTGGTCGCTTTCTGCTCGTGCAGCTTGCGGGCCACCATCCAGGCGGCGGCGGCGCCCAGGGGAAGGTTGACGAAGAAGATCCACCGCCACGAGGCGTAGTCCGCGAACAGCCCGCCCAGGGTGGGACCCACGAGGGAGGCGACCGCCCACACGCCCGCGATGTAGCCCTGGACGGTCGCGCGTTCGGCGACGGAGTAGATGTCGCCGATGATGGTCATCCCGATGGGCTGGACGGCGCCGGCGCCCAGACCCTGCAACGCCCGGAACGCGATGAGCGACCCCATCGACCACGCGAGCCCGCACAGCAGCGACCCCAGCACGAACATGCCGATGCCCCACATCATCACCGGCTTGCGGCCGAACAGGTCGGCCAGCTTGCCGTAGATCGGCACCGACACGGCCTGGGCCAGCAGGTAGACCGAGAACAGCCACGGGAACTGCGTCAACCCGCCCAGGTCACCCACGACGGCAGGCACCGCCGCCGCGAGGATGGTGGCGTCGATGGCGACCAGGCCGGTGCCGAGCATCACGGCCAGCAGGACCGGCCCGCGCTCACTGCGCAGCCCGACACTGGCCCGGCTCACGGGCACACGGGCGGCGCTCACCTGGTGTCGAACCGCTCAGCCTGATGCGGCATTCCATGGCCTCGCCCGCTCGGCGTGCACCTCTGCGCGACGCTGGAGCCGCCGAGTTTCCGCAGTGTTCATCTCGGAGGTTCGACTGGGGTCGTCTCTGCGGTCAGGATGATCGTGTGACGACCGGCTCGCCCCCACCCCTGCCTCGAAGGATGCTCGCTGAGATGCTCGGCACCGGGCTTCTGGTCACGGTGGTCGTCGGCTCCGGCATCGCGGCTCAACGGCTCTCCTCCGGCGACGTCGGGCTGCAGCTGCTGCAGAACAGCCTCGCGACGACGCTCGGCCTGGCGGTGCTCATCCTCATGTTCGGCCCGGTCTCCGGGGCCCATCTCAACCCCGTCGTCTCGCTGGCGGACTGGTTCCTCGGCCGTCGCGCCGGGACGGGCCTGACCCTCGCGGCCCTGGGTGCCTACATCGCCTCCCAGATCGTGGGTGGTGTGGCCGGCGCCGTGCTGGCCAACGCCATGTTCGGCGTGCCGACGTCGCTGGCTACCACCGACCGGCTCAGTGGAGGGCACTTCCTCGCCGAGGTGGTGGCCACGACGTTCCTCGTCGCGCTGATCTTCTCGCTCGCTCGCTCCCACCGGGGGGCGCTCGCGGGGCCGGCGGTCGGCGCCTACATCGGCGCGGCCTACTGGTTCACCTCGTCCACGTCCTTCGCCAACCCGGCGGTGACCGTGGGCCGGGTCTTCTCCGACACCTTCACCGGCATCGCGCCCGGGTCGGCGCCCGGCTTCGTGGCCGCCCAGCTGGTCGGGCTGGTGCTCGGTGTCGCCGTCACCCTCGCGCTCTACCCGGACGTCGGCGAGCATGCCGACGACGTCGTGATGCCCCATTCCGAGGAGCCGGCGGCCCAGTCGTCGACGGCGACCGATGACCGTCCCCTTGCCGCGCCCGCCGCCCCGTCCACGAAGGAGCCTGATGTCTGACCAGCCTCACGACCGCCCCTCGGTGCTTTACGTCTGCGTCCACAACGCCGGCCGGTCCCAGATGGCCGCCGCCTACACCCGGCACCTGTCCGGGGGTGCCGTCGAGGTCCGCTCCGCCGGCTCCGGACCCGCCGACCAGGTCAACCCGGCGGCCGTCGCCGCCATGGCCGAGGAAGGCATCGACATCGCGGCGGAGCAGCCGAAGATCCTCACCACCCAGGCCGTGGCGCTCTCCGACGCCGTCATCACCATGGGATGTGGCGACACCTGCCCGATCTATCCGGGCAAGCGGTACGAGGACTGGGAGCTCGATGACCCCGCCGGTCAGGGTGTGGAGGCGGTGCGGCCGATCCGGGACGAGATCAGGGCCCGGGTGGTGGAGCTGCTCGACAGCCTCGGTGCCACCCCGTCGAGTCGCTGAGAAGCGCTAGCGCGGGATCTCGAGGATGGCGGCCATCGAGGTCAACGCCGCCGGCGCGATGCTGTAGTAGACCCAGGTGCCTTGCTTTCGGGAGGTCAGCAGGCCGGCTTCTCGGAGCTTCTTGAGGTGGTGCGAGACCGTCGGCTGCGAGACCCCGACGTCCAGCAGGTCGCAGACGCAGGCCTCGCCACCTTCGGCCGCGGCCACCTTGGACATCAGACGCAGCCGCACGGGGTCACCGAGCGCGCGGAACATCGACGCCGCCTGGACGGCCTCCTCCGCCGTGAGCTCGGCGCTGGTCAGCGGGGGACAGCAGGGGACGTCGAGCGCGGGGTCGACGGGAGCGGGCGGCACGGGCATCCCCCTATGTTGACACGCGTCGATATGGGCTGGGCCCTGGCCGCAGGTGTCGACACGAGCCCCTGGCGCCTCTACCTTCATGCCATGAGCAGTAAGCACGCCCCGGCATGACGCTCCTGCTGGTAGTGGCGCACCCGGACGACGAGACGTTCGGCTGCGGCTCCGTTCTCGCCCGCGCTGCGGCAGCCGGCGTGCGGTCGGTCGTGGTCTGCGTCAGCCGGGGAGAGGCCGGGCTCGTCCGGCCGGGGGTCCCGGTGCCCGCGGAGGGCCTGGGGGCGCTGCGAGAGGCAGAGCTACGCTCAGCGGCGCAGGTGCTGGGGGTCGCGGAGGTGGAGGTGCACGACTTCGGCGACTCCGGGATGGAGGGCGACCCCCCGCCCGGCTCCATCTGTGCCACCTCGCAGGAGGTGCTCACCGCACTCGTGACCCAGGCGGTGCAGCGTCATCAGCCCACCCTGGTGCTCGCCCTCTCCGGCGACGACGGGCACCGCGACCACGCCCACATCCGCGACGCGGTCCTCGCGGCGACATCGGGCTCACAGATCCCCGTCTACCTGCACTGCCAGGCGCGATCGGTCATGCATGCGTGGCTGCGGGAAAGGGACGGCGATGCCAGGATGCTCGAGTACCACGCGCTACCGGCCATCGGCACCCCGGACGAGGAGCTGACGACCATCCTCGACGCCCACGCTCTGCTGCCGGTGCGGCTCGAGGCCATCGCCGCGCACGCCTCGCAACGCAGCCCCTTCGAGGGCCTGTCCGGCGAGCTGCGGGAGCGCTTCCTGGCGACGGACAGGTTGGTGCGCGTTGTCCCGCCGTGGGGCGGCGGGCCGGTC
>NZ_DATFMA010000034.1:0-3195 GCF_035267225.1 Ornithinimicrobium sp. | reverse complement strand
CCGTACGAGGACGTCGCGAACTACGAGACCGTCCTACTGCACGAGCAGGACCTGTACCCCTACGACCACAGCCCCAACAGCGAGGGGTCCGGGCAGATGTCGGAAAACCTGGTCGTCCAGGAGTACTCCCTCACCGAGCAGGTGCGCGTCCTGTCCGGCACGCTCGACACCTTCGCCGTTCTCTACCCGCAGCTTCAGGACATCGACTTCCGCGAGAGCGCCACGACGTTCCAGGTTCCCGTCTTCTTCGTGCAGGGCGCCTACGAGACGCCGGGGCGCACGCGCCTGTTCGAGCAGTGGTACCCGCTCATCAACGCCCCGCAGAAGGACCGCATCGTGATGCAGACCTCCGGTCACCGTCCGTTGTTCGAGCAGCCAGAGGCCTTCGTGTCCTATCTCACTGACGTGGTGGTTCCGCGAACCACCACCACCGACCCGTCATGACCGCGACAGGCGCAGAAAGGAGTCGGACGTCATGACCGAGCCCACCCAACCAGCCCCCTACCCCTCTCCTCCTGCGGCCGCACGTGGGGCCCGAAGCCGCCCGCTGCCGCTGGTGATGGGTGTCGTCCTGGCCCTCGTCGGCCTCCCCCTGCTCCTGGCCGGCCTGGGGCTGGCCTGGGCGGTGGGGACCCAACGAGATGCTGACGGCTTCTTCTCCACCCCCACCGAGCGCTTCACCACCCCGACGGCCGCGCTGACCAGTACCACCCTCCAGCTGGGCGAGGCCAGCCCGAACCAGTGGTGGGTCGACGACGACCTCATGACCGTGCGCCTGCGAGCCACCTCGACCGACACCCCGGTGTTCGTCGGCATCGGCCCCAGCAACGAGGTGCGCGACTATCTCGGGACGGGCGCCTACGAAGAGATCAGCGACCTGCGCGCAGATCCCTTCGAGTACTCGCTGGTCCGACGCGGTGGCGAGGGCGCTCCAGCGGCAGCACCGACGCAGCAGCCCTTCTGGACCACCCAGTCCAGCGGGAACGGCACCCAGAGCGTCACCTGGAACCTGGCCCCCGGTAGCTACACCGCCGTGGTGATGAACGCCGACGGCTCACCAGGGGTGGCCGCCGATCTGACGGCGGGTGGACGAGTCACGATGCTGGTGCCCCTCGCCTGGAGCCTCGGCCTGGCCGGACTCCTCTTCGTGCTGGCGGGCGCCCTGCTCGTGGTCTACGGAGCCCGCGCGCCGTCCTCGGGCGGCGGGTCATCGGCATCCGTCGCCTCCACTAACCCTGGCGACAGCGCCCTGGTCGCAGGGGCCGCTGGCGCCTTACGCTCACCCGTCACGCTCACCGGCTATCAGGATGACCATCTCAGCCGCTGGCTGTGGCTCGTGAAGTGGCTCCTGGCGATCCCGCACCTCATCGTGCTGGCGCTGCTGTGGCTGGTGTTCACGGTGCTCACGGTGGTCGCCTTCTTCGCCATCCTCATCACGGGCCGCTACCCCCGGGGCCTGTTCGACCTCAACGTCGGCATCCTGCGGTGGACGTGGCGGGTGCAGTTCTACGCCACGAACGCCATCGGCACCGACCGGTACCCACCGTTCACCCTGGAGCACGCCGAGTACCCGGCCGATCTCGACATCGAGTACACGGAGCGGCTGTCGCGGGGCCTGGTGCTGGTGAAGTGGTGGCTGCTCGCCATCCCGCACCTCATCGTGCTCGCCGTCCTGGCCGGCACATGGACCCTCGGTGACGACGACGGGTTCCAGCTCAGCATCGGCGGTCTGATCGGCGCGCTGACGCTGGCCGCTGGCCTCATGCTGCTGTTCGCCGGACGCTACCCCGCCGCTCTGTTCGACTTCCTCGTCGGGCTGAACCGGTGGGTCTACCGGGTTATCGCCTACGTGGCGTTGATGACCGACCGCTACCCACCGTTCCGGCTCGACCAAGGGCCCACCGAGCCGTCACCAGCGTCCGCACCCACTGCTCCCCCAGCACCGACCTCCGCCTCCATGCCGCCGCCGGGCGACGAACCGGACGGTGGGGCGGCGCCGAGCGGCTCCGCTAACCGGGAGTGGGTGTGAGCACCACGCGCCCCCACATCTTGACCGCCGGCCCACTCCCGTGGCTGTCGGTGCTGCTGGTCGTGCTCGGGGCCGGAGCGATGGCCACCTCGCTCCTGGGCCCCCTGGCCCTCGGTGTGATCGGGTACCACGCCTCGCCCGGCGCCGTCGACCAGGTCCGCGGGGGCGACCTCGCCGGCCTCCTGCTGGTCGGCCCCGTGGCCCTGTGGGCGGCTCGACTGGTGGCTGCGGAACGCCCCGGCGCCGAGGCCCTGGCCATGGCGCCGGGGTCCTACGGGCTGTACATGTACACCCAGCTGTCCATCAGCGGTGACATCGCGCAGTACGACGGGAACACCGAACGCTGGTTCCCTCTGTTCTGGGCGTTGATCGTGGCGTCGCTGGGCGTCCTCGTGCTCGCCGGCCAACGCCTGGCGCTCGCACCCACACCAGCTCGGCGGCCGCGGCTCGAGCGCGTCGCGGGGTGGTACCTGCTGACCGTCGCGGCCTTCCTCACCGTGGGAATCCACCTGCCCGGCCTCGTGGACCTGTGGCAGGGCTCTCCGGTCGGCGAGGAGTACCTGGCCGACGCCGTCGTGTTCTGGACCGTCAAGGTGATGGACCTGGCCTTCGTGCTCCCGCTGCTCCTCACCGTCGGGATCGGCCTGCTCCGTGTCCAGGCCTGGGCACGCGCTCTGCTGGCGCCCGTGGTCGGATGGTGCGCCCTGCTGGCCTCCTCGGTGGCCGGTATGGGAGTCGCGATGGTGCTGACGGGCGCACCGGGAGCCGCGGCGGGCCTCGCCGCCGGTGTCTGTCTGGTCGCCGTGGCAGCACTGGTCCTGGCGGTGCTCGCCTACCACCCGCTGCTCGGCACCGCGGTTCCGGGGCGAGAGGCTTCCAGCCCCGCAACTCCAGAGCCGAGGGCAGGGTGAGCGCTCCGACCCGAGACATCGAGGCGCGACTGGGGTGGGCCTCTCCGGCACTGCTTCCCTCGCCTGGAACCGACCGAAAAGGACCAGCCGTCGTGGCTCGCATCGGGTTCATCGGTCTCGGGGTCATGGGTCTGCCTATGGCCACCAAGCTCATTTCTGCTGGCCAGGGTCACGGGCTACAACCCCAGCCCCGAGCCCTGCTGACGGATGCCGCGCGCGACGCCGGTGTCGCGCTGCCCTTGGTCGTGGGCCAGG
>NZ_DATFMA010000033.1:0-21923 GCF_035267225.1 Ornithinimicrobium sp. | reverse complement strand
GTCGGCGGTGACGCGCAGCGGAGTCTCAGGCGGGCATGGCAGGGTCGACCGCGATGGTCCGGGCATCGATGTGGCACCGCCGATGAGTCGCAAGCCGACTCGGCGTCTGTTGGTCGTGATGGCGGCTGGCGTTGCCGTGGTGCTCTCGGGCTGCGGGCAGGGCTGGCAGGACGAGGTGCCGGCCGCGCCGGTGACCGACCTGCTCCGCACCGAGCAGATCAGCGCCGCCTCGCAGGACTCGGCGGGGCACCGGCTCGCGATCCTGCTCACCGCTGCGCACCAGGAGCGAGGGGAGCCCTACGACTGGGGAGCGGACGGGCCTCAGGTGTGGGACTGCTCCAGTTTCGTGCGCCATGCGTACGCGCAGGTGGGCATCCGGATGCCCCGCACCGCCCGAGACCAGCGTGCCTGGATGGCGGACGGGAACGGCGTGCGCGTGGAAGCCGGCGACGAGCAGCCGGGCGACCTCGTCTTCTGGGACGACTACCGCGGGCCCGACGAGATCGGACACGTGGCGATGGTGTGGGACCCCAACCGCTCAAGCACGATCGAGGCGCGTCCGCCGCAGACCGGCTTCTACGCCTACGACGGCGCCAAGGACAACAACCGCTTCGAGATCTGGCGGGCCACCGAGCTCACCGGGCCCCTCGCGAGCGGGTAGCGCCACCAGACCGGCTACCGAGCCGCCACCACGGCGTACCGGCGAAGCGACAGTGCCGGGTTCACCTGGCGCACATGGTCTAGGCGGTCCCGTTCGAGAGCGGCCAGGGCGATCCCGGAGTCTTCTCCGATCGAGGTCATCGCGACGCCCATCGGGTCCAGGATGACGCTGTTGCCCACACCGGTCGGAGGTGCCTGCCCGGCTGCCGCGACGAACGCAGTGTTCTCCACGGCTCGGGCCCGCAGAAGCGTGTTCCAGTGGAACTCCTTCAGCGGCCCGGGGACCCACTGCGCCGGTAGGGCGAGCACATCGGCGCCGGCGTCGACCAGCGTCCGGGACACCTCGGGGAACCGCAGGTCATAGCAGGTCTGCATGCCGACCTGGAACCCGCCGATCTCGAGCAGCTCCGGCTCACCCGGGTCGGCGGCCTCGACCCGGTCGGACTCGCTGAAGCCGAACGCGTCGTAGAGGTGCACCTTGCGGTAGACCGCGGCGACCTCCCCGTCGCGCAGCGCCACGAGCGCGTTGTGAATGCGCCCGTCCCCCGCGGGCTCGTTGACCCCGACGATGACCGCGACGCCCTGGTGCTGTGCGACCCGGGCGATCCGGGAGACCGGCTCCCCGTCGAGCGGTTGCGCCGACTTCACGAACCGGTCGTCCATCTTCGGCGCCGTGAACACGGAGTACTCGGGGAGCACCAGCAGGTGCGCGCCGGCCGTGGCCGCTCGCGCGACGAGCCCGTCGATGACGTCAAGGTTCCCCGCGACGTCTTCGGTGGGGGAGAACTGCCCCACCGCCAGCTGCAGCGCCGCCGAGTCCGTCATGCCTCCACCGTATGTGCGCTCGCTATGGTGGCGCCATGAACGCCCGTGACGCCCTGCCCAGCAAGATCCTGCTCGACGAGTCCGAGATGCCCACGCAGTGGTACAACATCGTCGCCGACCTGCCCGAGCCGCCGCCCCCGGCGTTGCACCCCGGCACGCACCAGCCGGCCGGGCCGGACGACTTCGCGCCCCTGTTCCCCATGGCTCTGATCGAGCAGGAGGTGACGACCGAGCGCTACGTCGACATTCCCGGCGGTGTGCTCGACGTGTACCGGCTGTGGAGGCCCAGCCCCTTGTTCCGGGCCCGCCGTCTGGAGCAGCTGCTCGACACCCCGGCCCGCATCTACTACAAGTACGAGGGAGTCAGCCCCGCCGGGTCGCACAAGCCGAACACCTCGGTGCCGCAGGCCTACTACAACCACGTCGAGGGCATCACCAAGCTCACCACCGAGACCGGCGCGGGCCAATGGGGCAGTGCGCTGGCCTTCGCGACCGCCCAGTACGGGATGGAGTGCGAGGTCTGGCAGGTCGCCGCGTCGTACCGCTCCAAGCCCCATCGGCGCACGATGATGCAGATCTGGGGGGCGAGCGTGCATCCCAGCCCGTCGGAGGTGACCGAGTACGGCCGCTCGCTGCTCGCCGAGGATCCCGACCACCCCGGTTCCCTGGGGATCGCCATCTCCGAGGCCGTGTCCATGGCCGTCGCCGACCCCTCCACCCGGTATGCGCTCGGGTCGGTGCTCAACCATGTGCTCCTGCACCAGACGATCATCGGTGAGGAGGCGCTGCTGCAGCTGGCCAAGGTCGGGGAGACACCGGACCTGCTGGTCGGCTGCACCGGCGGCGGGTCGAACTTCGGGGGCCTGGCGTTCCCGTTCCTGCGCGAGAAGCTGACCGGAGGGATGAGCCCGGAGATCCGCTGCGTCGAGCCTGCAGCGTGCCCGACCCTGACTCAAGGCGAGTATCGCTACGACTTCGGCGACACGGCGGGAATGACCCCCCTGATGAAGATGCACACGCTGGGGCACGACTTCATCCCCGAGCCGATCCACGCCGGCGGGCTGCGCTACCACGGCATGAGCCCTCTGGTCTCGCACCTGTACGAGCAGGGCCTGGTCAGTGCGGCCTCGATCCCGCAGACCGAGTGCTTCTCCGCTGCGCTGCAGTTCGCCCAGGCCGAGGGCATCGTGCCCGCCCCCGAGCCCACCCACGCCCTGGCCGCAGCCATCCGGGAGGCGCGGGCGTGCAAGGAGTCGGGCGAGGAGAAGGTGATCCTGACCGCGCTGTGCGGGCATGGCCACCTGGACCTGGCCTCCTACGAGCAGTTCCTCTCCGGCGAGATGGTCGACCTGGAGCTGCCTCAGTCACGGATCGACGAGGCGATGACCTCCGTGCCCGTCATCGCCTGAAGAACTGGCTCACTCGCTGCGCTTGCGCGCGATCCGCATCCCCAGGCGGTTGCTGACCACCGCCCCCACGGTGGCCAGGAAGACCAGGTCGAAGAACATCTGCCCGGTGACCATGATGCGGGCCAGGTTGCCCTGGGCGTGGATGTCTCCGAAGCCGGTGGTCGTCAGCGTCGTCATCGAGAAGTACAACGCGTCGGTGCGGTCGGACAGGCCGCTGAACTGCCCGGGGCTCAGGTACTCCACGAGGTAGTAGCCCATCGAGAACAGCACGACGACCACGATCAGCAGGGCCGCGAGGGTGCCGAAAGCGCCGTGCTCGACACTGTCGTCCAGGTAGGTCAGCACCAGCGCGCGCACCACGTAGACGCAGAGCGCCACCGCCATGAGCGTCACGAGCAGGTTGACCAGCAGGAGGGGGCCACCGGCCCCGATGGGGGCGAAGTAGTAGGCCACCAGCACGGCGACGACGGCGACGGACAGCCGGAGGGGGGTGTTGAGATCCAGCGAGCTCATGGTCCGATTCTGGCTTGTCGTGACCCGGCGCCGCGCCAGGGTGACGACACGGGGTGTGGACCGGGCTACCGGCAGACGGTGGTCGCGCTGCTGTCGGTCAGCACCGTGGTCCCACCCAGCATCGCGTGCAGCGAGGTGTCCAGCTCGTTGGCCGCCGTCGCGATCACCCGTGGTTGGCAGGTGCGCTTCGTGAGCAGCACCGGGCTGTCGCTGGCGTTGGCGAACTGGGTGCCGGCGGCCGCGTCGATGCTCGCCGACCCGTTGGCCAGCAGCCCCCTCCGGCTCTGGTCGAAGCGCGCGCGGACGATGGCCGCGGAGGTGGCGAAGCGGTTCGATCCGGACAGGCGCGTCACCGTCGCCCGGGGCACCTCCTTGCGGATCTGGGCGAGCACCGAGTCCTCGATCCACTTCGGCCCGGTCAGGACGAAGACCTCGCTCGGCTGCAGTCGCCGCAGCTCGCGTTTCGTGGTGGCCGGCAGCACGCTGACTGCGGAGAGCAACATGGGAGCATCGTCGTGCGCCGCCGCGGCGGCCCCAGACAGTGCGTCGTCGGCCTGCAGCCCCGAGGCGACGTAGGCCACCTCGGACGACTGCCAGCGCTGGGTCAGGTGCTGGGCCAGGTGGTACCGGCTGGGCTGCTCGATCCTGGTCACCCGGGCCGACGTCACACCGGAGGCTCGGTACCAGACGTCGCTGGTGATGCGCGTGCGTCCTCCGACCAGCACGACGCGCTGGGGGCGCAGCGTCCTCAGCGCCGCCTCGGTGGCCGCAGGCATGCGGCTCTTGCGGGTGAGAAGGACGGCCTCGTCCTTCAGGGCGGCCGCCGCGCCCACGGTGAGAGCCTGCAGTGGAGAGTCGCCTCGGACCAGGTACACGGTGTCGGCGCCGAAGGGGTGCGCAGCCGACGCGAGATCGGCCGCCGTTCCGTAGCGGTCTGACCCGGCGACACGCTGCCGGGCCCGGGTTGCGGCACTGAAGGAGCGGACGCGGGTGCGGAACTCGGACATCCGGCTGTAGAACCGCGACCCCGGGCACGTCGTGCCGTTCACGTCGCGGTGCCCGTGAATCGTGTTCAGACGGCGTGTCCATCCCTCGTGCTCGTTGGTGTGCAGAAAGCTGCCGGTACGTGAGACATCGTGGTTGAGCAGCTTCCAGGACGCCAGCTGAGCCAGGCCGTCGAAGGCGGCGCGGGGCACGGAGGTGTTGCTGTAGTTGCCGATGAGCGAGATGCCGGCGGTGGTCCGGTTCATCCCCGCAGCGTGGGCGGCGCGCAGCGCGGTCTCGGGTCCGCCGCGGCGACCCTCCCAGGCGCGGCCGAACTTGTCCACGAAGAGGTTGTATCCCACGTCGCCCCAGTCCCGGGTCACGGCGTGGTAGCGGTAGATACCCCGGATGATGGCGGGGACCTGGCTGCGGGTGTAGTTGTTCGTCCCCGCGGTGTGGTGGATCGTCACGCCCTTGTTGCCCTCGACGTAGTTCGGGCTCCACTTGCGCAGCGACTCATCGGCCCCCCACTGGTCCCGCGTGGCGACCACCGGACCGGATGGAGAGTTGACTGCCATCGAGTGCTCGGTCGCCCCATCACCGTCGCGGGAGCCGATCCGGCTACCGTCGGTGCGCAGGTCCAGCTCCGAGGCGGAGTCACCACTCTCCTCCGGTGAGTTCCAGACGGTGAGGGTCACGCCATCCGTGGACCCCTCGGGCGTCGCCTCGACCTCGACCTCCATCCGGTCCAGCACGAGATCCCCCTCAGTGCCGGTGGAGACCTCGGTGTCGGTCACTGCCATCTCGGACCACGCAGTCCACTCCTGCGAGGGGTCCGGCCGGGTGCGTAGCCGCGCCGTGCCTGCGGAGTCGTCGTCCGGCTCGCCCCCCGTCCCGGCCTGCCAGGTCAGCCCCACGATGTTGACTCCGTCCGCGGTGGTGGTGCTCCCGCTCCAGGTGCCGTCCTGGTCCTCGTCGTCGAGGGCGATCTCGACCGGCGCGTCCGGCTCCTGCGACGCGACTGTGGTCGAGGGGGCGGGGCCCTCCGTGCCCTCCATCGGGCGGGCGGAGGAGGGAGGAGCGACCGCTAGTCCCGTGGCGGCGACGACGGGCACCACCAGGGCGGCAAGAACGTTTCGGCTTGAGCGCATCGAGACTTCTCCAGAGAAAGGGACAACAGAACGCATGGAAAAGGGCGCCGCCGATATTCGTGGCCCCCTGACCAAAGGCGCCAGACCAATGGCGCCATGCAATCCTCAGTGTCTCAGATAGGTGCCCAACAACTCGTCGCCATAAAGTAAGAAGACGGCAAGAACGAACCCCTAAAAGTGTAAGAATCAGGGAAGATCTCGGTCTGATAGGGGATAGTGAGCGGTGATGGCCTCACGCTGTCCCGGTCGTGCGGGCAGAGTCTTGCCCCTCCGGGACGATGCTCGGCGGACGGGCGCCCGCGCGGTCGCCGGGCTCGGGGATGGCCCAGATGCCGGGACCGGCGATGGACACCACGACCTCGTCGCCGACGGCGACTCGCTCCTGCACCGCAGACGGCTCGGGGACATCGGCCTCGATGCTCGGCGCGTCGCCGGTATGGCGCGCCTGTGGCGCGAGCGCGATGCTCAGCCGTCGCTGGAGCCCCACGGAGCGAGCCTTGGTCACCACGCCACTCAAGGTGTGACCCTCTCGCGCGACGCTCACGGAGTGGGCCGGGGACTCGGGGCGGACGGTGACGGCCTGTCGATGGACCACCAGCGTGGCTGGCCCGTCCGGCACGAGGCAGCCCGGGGGCAAGGCGAGGGTGCCTGCGGGGCTGTGGTGGATCCCGGCTCTGACCTCACCCGGCAGCTCGGCGAAGCCACCCAGCAGGCGGGCCACGTGCAGGGTGGCGGGCGAGGAGTGCAGGGCCTGGACGCTCCCACGCTGCAGCAGGCGTCCCTCGCTCAGCACCGCTACCTCGTCGGCCAGTGAGGCTTCGGTGAGATCGTGCGTGACCAGCACGACGGTGGGTTCGAGGACCGCGCGAATCTCACCCAGCAGGTCGTACATCGCCTCGCGCACGGCGGTGTCCAGCGCTCCGAAGGGCTCGTCGAGCAAGAGCACCTCCGGGGTTGCGGCGAGGGCACGAGCCAGCGAGACGCGCTGTTCCTGGCCCCCGGAGAGCTCCCGTGAGCGGCGGGAGGCCAGCTCCCCGAGGTGAACCAGGTCGAGGAACCGCGCCGCCCCGGCGCGTGCCTGCGCACGCGGCTGACCGGCGACCCGGGCCGAGAACGCCACGTTGTCGATGACCGAGAGGTGCGGGAACAACAGCGGCTTCTGGAACATCATCGCCATGCCCCGGTGCTGCGGAGCCACCGCGGTGAGGCTGGTGCCGCCGAGCCTGACCTCGCCGGCCCGCGGGGTAAGCAGCCCGGCCGCCACACGTAGCGCACTCGACTTGCCGGACCCGGAGGACCCCAGCAGGGCCACCATCGAGCCTGCTGGCACCGTGAGACTCAGGTGGTGGACCGCGTCCCGGGTGCTGCCCGGGTGGCGGAAGCTCACCCGGTCGAGCTCGAGCTCAGACGGCATGGCTGCCTCCCTTCGCGGTCGAGCGGGTCACGGTGCGTCTCATGATCGACCCACTCAGCAGCAGCAACGTGAGCGGCACGCCCACGGAGACCAGCGACAGCACGCCCAGCAGCGGCTCGTTGCCGATCCGGGAGGCGGCGGAGCCGATGAGGACCGGGAGGGTGGTGAACTGCCCGCCGGTGACGACAGCGGTGACGATGTAGTCGCTCCACCCGATGAGGAAGGCCAGGAAAGTGGCAACCATGACCGTCGGAGCCAGAGCGGGCAGCGTCACCCGCAGGAACGCCGTGGAGCGACTGGCTCCGAGCATCCGCGCCTGGTCCTCGAGCTCGGCGTCGAGGGAGAGAAAGCCTGCCCGGAGGGTGTAGGTGGTGTAGGGCAGCGCGAACACGGTGAGCAGCACCACGAGCGCCACGGCGTCCGGCACCCGCCAGCGCAGGAGGAGCACGTCCAGGCCCATGGCCAGGGCGAAGGGGGGCAGCGCGACCGGTGCCAGGAGGAGGACGGCAAGCAGGAAGCGCCACCTGGACCCCGGCGCGCTGCTCCGCCGCGCCAGCGTTCGCCCCGTGCCCAGTCCCAGGGCGACCGCCAGCACGGCCACGACACCGCCCAGGCCCAGAGACCGCATCAGCGCCGGGACGAGCCCTTCGTCGGCGGCCAGGGCCCAGCCGCGCAGACCCCACTGCTGGGGTAGCACCGCGGGGAAGCGCCACTGGTCGGCGAAGGACCACACCAGGATCGGCACCACAGGCACCGCGAACCAGAGCATCAGCAGCGCTGCGGCCAGCCCCACGCCCCACCGGCCGCTCATCGTGACACTCCGCTGCGGCGCAGCACGCCCACGCTGGCCACGGCGGCCGCCATGGCCAGGCCGACGGTGGTCAGGGCGACCGCGGCAGCCTGGGGACGGGCTTGCAGGTCCAGGGAGGTGAACAGGCGGTAGGCCGTGACCGGCAACGGCTCGGGGTAGGCCTGTCCGAGCAGCCACACCACCTCGTAGGACCCGAGGGTGAACAGGAACACGATGGCGCAGGCGGCGCCCAGCGCGGGCAGGGCCAGGGGTAGGAGCACATACCGGACCCGCTCGCGCCATCCGGCTCCCAGCAGGGCAGCCACCTCGCTGTAGTCCCGGACGGCCGGGCCGAGCGAGGCGGTCACGACCAGGGCGACGAAGGCCGACTCCTTCCACGCGAACGTCGCCACCGATGCCACCGGCCAGGGACCGGCCACGAGTGGCGGCCAGGAGGCGGTGTCCAGGCCGCTGAGCCGGTTGGCCAGACCAGCGTCCGACAACAGCAGCGCGAACGACACCGCGGCCACGATGTGCGCGACCGGAACCGGGGCGGTCGTGGTCGCGGCCAGCAGGCGGGAGCCTCCGGGACTGGCGAGCGCGACGAGGGCCACGCTCATGCCGATCGCCCCGGCCAGCACCGTCGAGGAGGTCGCGATCACCAGGGACTCCCGGACGGCCAGTAGCAGGTCGCCGCGGACCGCGTCGAAGGCCCGCAGGGTGGCGCCGGGGGTCCCTACAAGGGGCATCAGGCCGGTGGCGGTGAGTACGAGGGTGAGGATCGACAACACCAGCACCGCCGCGGTCAGCCCGGCGGCGAGCAGCGCGGCCAGTCTGGTCACTGGCCGCCCAGCACCTGGCGGCGCCATCCCTCGTCCAGGGCCGGCACCCATTCCGGGCCCAGCTCGGGGTTGGCGTTCTCGGACAGCACCTCGTACGGCGGTACCACCGGTGAACGCGGCAGGTCGTCGAAGACCTGCTGCTGCTCCTCATCGAGTCGGGAGTGGTCCAGCACGGTGAACTGGCCCCAGACTTCCGGGTCGGCTTTGAGGGCCTGTTGCTCAGGAGACAGGGCGAGGTCGGCCACCACCATCGCCGCCTCCGGCTGGCCGGAGGTGACCGGGATGGCCAGGAAGCTCGCGTTCCCGACCGTGCCTTCCTCGAGCGCGAGCACCCGTGTGCTCTCGGGGAAGGTGCCGTCCTCGACCAGCCCGGTCAAGGTCGCCGGGCCGTAGGTCATGGTGAAGTCGACCTGGCCGTCGGCGAACAGCTGGTCCAGAGCGGCGACGTCGCGGGGATAGGTCTCGCCCTCACGCCACAGGGACGGTTCCAGGGCCTCCAGGCGGTCATACGTCGGCGGGGCGAGCTCCTCGAACGCCTCGGCGTCGTAGGTCAAGGGGACCTCCTCGACCCCGCCCGCGGTCGCATACAGGGCCTGGCGCAGGAAGACCGACCCGGTGAAGTCCGGCGGGGCCGGATAGGTGAAACGGCCCGGGTGCTGCTCGACCCACCGCATCAACCCGTCCATCGAGTCCGGTGGGTTCGGCACCCGCCCGGCGTCGTAGACGAAGGTGAACTGCGCTTTGTGCCACGGGGACTCACATCCCTCGGTCTGCACGCCGAAGTCGGTCGTCACCAGTGGGTCGTCGGGGTCCAGAAGGTCGGAGTGCGGGAGCCGCCCGGCCCACTCGCAGCGCCACCCCCTCGCCTGCCGCACCGCTGCGAAGTTGTCGCCGTTCACCCAGACGAGGTCGACCTCGCCGTTCTGCGTCCCTGCCTGTACTTCGGTCAGGATGCGGTTCACGGCGTCCTTGGTGTCCGCGACCGGGACGCGTCTTAGCTTCACCCCGGCGTCCCGAGCGGCCGGCACCAGATGCTCGTCGACGTAGGCGTTGCCCGCGGGGTCGCCACCCCACATCCACAGGGAGACCTCCTGACCCTGCGCTGCCTGGGTGATCTCGGCCCAGGTGCGCTCGTCGATCGGCGAGGTCTGTCCCGCCGAGTCCGGGGGTGCGCAGGCCGCGAGGAGCGTGGCGGCGCACGCCAGCAGCCCTACCGTGGCTCGGCGTCGTGCGGGGGACCTCGGGGGTGTCACTAGACTTCTTTCGCAGGAAGACGGACGTTGGGGGCAAACCGGGAACACCGGGGTCCGCACTCGGCTTCCTGCCACGGCGGGCTCGCCATGCTGGCAGTCCGCCCTGCGCCGGGCGCGGCGCCTGGCTGCCGTTGAGGATATGCCGCGAGGACGGAGGACCGATGGCGGCCCTGTCGAGACGGGCGTGGCTCGTGCGTCTGCTGCTGGTGCTCGTGCTGCTGCTGGGTCTGTGGCTCGCCTACCAGGCCGGCTGGTTGGAGCCCGAGGCGGTGCAGGACCGTGTGGCCCAGGCCGGCATATGGGGGCCGCTGGTGTTCGTCGCGGTCTACGCCGTGCTCGCTTTGCTCCCCGTGCCGCTGAGTCTGTTCACGGTGCTCGCCGGGGCCGTCTTCGGCGGGTTGTGGGGGGTGGTGGTGGTGTGGGTCGGTGCCATGCTCGGCTCGCTGACGGGGTTCTTCCTCGCCCGAAGCACCATCAGACCGATGCTGCAACCCGTGGTGGACCGGCACCGCAGCGCCGTATGGGGCTACCTGGAGGGCACGGGCGTGTGGCCGGTGCTGACCATCCGGCTGATGCCCGTGGCTCCGTTCATGGCCGTGAACTACGTCGCGGGGGCGACGGGCATTCCGTTGGTGTCCTACGTGGTCGGCACCGCGGTGGGGATGCTGCCGGCGGTCGTGCTGTACGTCCAGGTCGGCGCCTCGGGGCTGGCCGACCCGGCGCGCCTGCTCTGGGCTCTGGCCGGGATCGTCGTGCTCATCGTGGTGGGCTATCTGCTCGCGCACCGTCACCAGCGCGCCGCCGGTCGCCGCGCGGCGCAGCCGGCTCCGAGCGACGGAGACCCTCCCACAGCGCATGGACAGCGCTGATGCTGGACGCGTCCGTGCGTGCACTGCTCGAGACCCCCTTGCGCCGCGCGGCGGCCGTCGTCGACCGGGCGTGGCTCACGCCCGACCGCATCAGCATGGCCGGTCTTGTCCTGGGGCTGGCCAGCGCGGTCGCGGCAGCAACCCAGGCGTGGGCGCCGGCGCTGGGCCTGTGGTGCGCGTCCCGGGCCTGTGACGGTCTGGACGGGGCGTTGGCGCGTCGGCGCCGCAACCGCCCGGGCTCCACCCCGGCGGCCGTCGACTCCCGCGCCTCCGGGGGCTTTCTGGACATCACCGCCGACTTCCTGGTGTACGGCGCCAGCGTGGTGGGAGTAGCGGTCGGGGTCACCGCACCCCTGGACGAGGGCGGGTACGGCGCATCGTGGCTCCCCTTCGCCCTGGTGCTGTTCACCTACTACGTCAACGGCACCGCCTTCCTGGCGTTCTCCTCGGCCGCCGAGCGCACCGGGCGCCAGCTCGACGACGGCCGCTCGTTCAGCTTCCTGGGCGGACTCGCGGAGGGGACCGAGACCATCGCCGTGCACAGTCTGTGGCTCCTGCTGCCCTTCTGGGCCGAGCCCGTCGCCTGGGCCTGGGCCCTGGTGGTGGGGATCAGCGCGGCACAGCGCATGGTCGGCGGCTATCGCACCCTCAGCGCGCCACCGCGGGGTTCCTAGTGCGTCGGCTCACGTCTGCTTCGAGCGTCGTGCCCGCAGCCAGGCGGCCCGCGCCGCGGAGAGCACGCCGATGGCACGCGAGGGGAGCGCCGCGTCCAGCTGCTCGCTGACGTCGGCCAGGCTCGCCTTCCACGGTCCGTCGTTCCAGGTCGGGTAGGGGTGCACCGCGCCGGCGAGGTCGCGGGTCTTCAACCCCAGGCTGACCGCCAGCGTGAGCTCACCGAGACTCTCGCCGGCACGCGGGCCGACCACCGTGCCGCCGGTCACCGTGCCGCGCTTGTCGCACACGATCGCCGAGTAGCCCTCGGTGCGCTGCTCGGCGACCGCACGGTCGACCTCGGTGTGCTCCACGACGTGGCTGCGGTGTCCGTGCCCCGCCTGGTCACACGTGAGGCCGACGCCCGCGATCTCCGGGTCGGTGTAGGTCACCCGGGGGACCACCGTCGCGGCCTTGCGTCGCGTCCCCAGCACCGCGTTGGTGGCGGCCGTACTGCCGTGCGAGCCGGCGAGGTGGGTGAACTGCGGATGCCCGCTGGGGTCACCCGCCACCCAGATGCGGGGGTTGGTGGTGCGCAGCAGCTCGTCCACGACGACCATGCCGTCCGCGCCGACCTCGACGCCGGCCTCCGCCAGCCCGATACCGATGGTGCGTGGACTACGACCGACGGCCACGAGCAGGCGGTCGTACGACACCGTGCTCGCGTCGTCGAGGCGCAGTGAACCGGCCCCGGTGTCTTCCGTGGCCCGGACTGCGGTGACCGGGGCTCCGGTATGCACCGCGACCCCGTCGGCCCGGAGCGCCTCCGTGAGCACGAGCGCGGCCTTGGTCTCCTCCCGCGGCAGCAGGCGTTGGGCGCCTTCGACCAGGCTCACCGAGGCGCCCAGCCGCGCGAAGGCCTGAGCCAGCTCGACCCCGATGTTCCCGCCCCCCAGCACGGCCAGACGCTGTGGAAGCTCGGCGAGGTCCCACACGGTGTCGCTGGTCAGGGCCCGGCTCTGGGACAGGCCCGGAAGGTCCGGCAGGGCGGGGGCTGCGCCGGTCGCCAGCAGAAGCTGCTCGAACTCGATGTCGTGGGTCACCGTCGAGACCGGGGAGTCCGGCTCCGCGGCATCGCTGGTCACCCGGAGGGTCGTGGGGCCGGTGAGCACGCCGTGGCCGAAGAGCACCTCCGCGCCGGCAGACCGCAACGACTCCGGTGAGTCGGCGGGCTCGATCGTGGCGATGGCTGACCGCACATGCCGCATCACGGCCGGGAAGTCCACCTTTGGTGTATCTGCGACGACCCCGAAGCGGTCGCTCCTGCCAGCGGCCGCGACAGCGTGCGCGGCGGCGAGCAAGGACTTCGAGGGCACGCAGCCGGTCCACAGACAGTCACCACCGGTCCGGTCGGCTTCCACCAGTAACACGCGGGCGCCGAAGCCCGCTGCGACCTTGGCCCCGACGATGCCGGCGGTGCCTCCGCCCAAGACGACGAGGTCCCACCGCCGGTTCATCGTGGCCCCGGCGCAGCTGGCGAGCCCGCGCGGGTGCGCACGCGGTCCGCCGAGCCCTGGTCGGGGGGACGCGGCACCGAGTTGGTGGGCGGCATGGGCGAGTACAGGCTCATCTCGATCTCCTTCACGGCCACCCGAGGAGCTCGGCGCACTGGCGCGCGATCTCGAGCTCTTCGTCGGTCGGCACCACGAACGCGGCCACGGCCCCGGGCGGGCTGATCCGGGCCTCGCCGGCGGCGCTGTCGTTGGCCTTCTCGTCGACCGCCAGCCCGAGCAGGGACAGCCGCCGCAGTACGTCGGCGCGCAGGCGCGCGTTGTTCTCGCCGACACCCGCCGTGAACGCCACCGCGTCGAGCCGCCCCAGAGGCGCGGCCAGCGCGCCGACATGCCGCACGAGGCGGTGGAGCACCACCTGGTACGCCGTCGCCGCGGCCTCGTTCCCGGCGTCCATGAGGTCCATGACCTCACGGAAGTCGCTGCTGCCGGTCATCCCGAGCAGACCGCTGGCCGTGTTGACCGCGTCACTGAAGTCCTCGACCGACACCCCGGCCACCCGCGCCAGGTGTCCGGCCACGGCGGGGTCGAGGTCCCCACTGCGCGTGCCCATGACCAGTCCGTCGGTGGGGGAGAGCCCCATCGAGGTGTCCACACTGGTGCCACCGGCCACGGCGCACGCCGACGCACCGTTGCCGAGATGGAGCACGATGCAGTTGACCTCGCTGGGACGGCGTCCGAGCAGCGCAGCGACCCGGCGGGAGACGTAGGCGTGGGAGGTGCCGTGGAAGCCGTACTTGCGCACCCCGAAGTCCTGCCGCCAGCGGGCCGGCACCGCGTACTCCCGGGCACCGGGGGGCAGGGTCGCGTGGAAGGCGGTGTCGAACACCGCGACATGCGGCAGGCCGGCGAAGACCTCCCGGGCGCCGGCGATGCCCTGCACGTTGGCCGGGTTGTGCAGCGGTGCCAGAGCGGCCAGGCCCTGGATCGCGGAGATCACGTCGTCGTCAAGGGCCACCGGAGCGCTGAACTCCTCCCCGCCGTGCACCACCCGATGCCCCACGGCACCGATACCGAGGTCAGCCAGGGCCGGACCGTGGGTCTCGAACTCCTCACGCAACACGGTGAACGCCGCCGTGTGGTCGGCACAGTCGACCTCCCGCGTGTGCGTCCCGCCTACCTCGGTGTGGCTGACTCGCCCACCGCTCTGCGCGATGCGCTCCACCATCCCTGCGGCCGCGCTCTCGGCGCTCGCGGGGTCGACCACCCGGTACTTCAGGGATGAGGATCCGGCGTTGACGACGAGGACGCGAGCGGTCACCGGTCAGCCCTTCGCCTGGATGGCGGTGATCGAGATGGTGTTGACGATGTCGCGGACGCTCGCGCCGCGGGACAGGTCGTTGACCGGTCTGCGCAACCCCTGCAGGACCGGGCCGATGGCGACCGCCGAGGCGCTGCGCTGGACCGCCTTGTAGGTGTTGTTTCCGGTGTTGAGGTCGGGGAAGACCAGGACCGTCGCCCGACCGGCGACCGAGGAGCCGCTCAGCTTGGTGGCGGCGACGTCGGCGTCGACGGCCGCGTCGTACTGGATCGGCCCCTCGACGAGCAGGTCCGGATCGCGTTCGCGCACGCGCTCGGTCGCTTCACGCACCTTCTCGACGTCCGCGCCCGCGCCCGAGCCGCCGGTGGAGTAGGAAAGCATGGCCACCCGCGGCTCCAGCCCGAAGGTACGGGCCGTCTCGGCGGAGGAGAGGGCGATGTCCGCGAGCTGAGCGGAGTCCGGCACCGGGTTGATGGCGCAGTCGCCGTAGGCCAGCACCCGGTCGGGCAGGCACATGAAGAAGACGCTGGAGACGACCGAGACCTCCTCGGCGGTGCGGATCACCTCCAGGGCGGGTCGGATGGTGGCGGCGGTGGTGGTGACCGAGCCACTGACCATGCCGTCGGCCTCGCCCGCGTGGACCATCAAGGTGCCGAAGTAGGAGGGTTCGGCGACCAGGTCGCGGGCCTGGTCCGCGGTCACTCCCTTGTGCGCACGCAGCTCGGCGTAGGTGGAGGTGAAGCTGTCGCGACGGGAGTCCCGCGTCGGGTCGATGACCTCGGCGCGGCTGATGTCCAGACCCAGCGCGGTGGCGCGGGAACGGATGTCGTCCTCCGCGCCGAGCAGGGTGAGGTCGGCGATGCCGCGAGCCAGCACCGTGTCGGCGGCCCGCAGGACGCGGTCCTCGCCTCCCTCGGGCAGCACCACGCGTGCCCCGGCGGAGCGAGCGCGGGCGGTGAGCCGGTGCTCGAACATCAGCGGGGTGAGGACATCGGACGGCCTGGCCGACGGCAGCACCTGTGCGGAGTCCAGGTGTTCGCGCACGATGCTGCGTGCCCGCTCGATCTTGCGGGGGGACTGCGCGGTGATGGTGCCCACTGCGCGCTCCGCGGCGCGTGCGGTCTCGATCGTCCCGGGTTCGGCGCGCAGGATGGGCAGCTCGACGTCGAGACCGTCGATGAGGGTCTGGGTCTGCTGGCTGAGCTCGTAGCCACCGTTCAGCACGATCCCGGCCAGTGAGGGGAAGGTCGCCGAGCGGTGGGCGGTGACCACGGCGAGCAGGATCTCCTCCCGGTCGCTGGGACAGATCACCACGCACCCGTCGGTGAGGCGGTCCAGCACGTGCGGCATGGTCATCGCGGCCACGATCACCCCGGCCGACTCGCGGTCCAGCAGCGGCTCCTGACCGTGGACGAGCTCGGCCGCGCAGGCCGTCTGCACGTCGCGCACCGTCGGCGCGGAGAGCACGTCGTCGGCCGGCAGAGCGAACGCGGGCAGCTCGGGGTGGGCGTCGGCGAGCTCGCGGACGATGTTGGCCTGCTCGGCGGGGTCGCACCGGTTGACCACGACGCCGGCGACCGAGGCGTGCCGCACGTGAGCCTCATCCGTCATCAGGTCGACCGAGGTCAACAACTCGTCCACGTCCCGGTCGACCCCGGGCACGACCAGCAGCATCGTCGCCCCGAGGTTGGCGGCGATGCTGGCGTTGACACTGAACTCGGTGGGGGTGGGCACGCCGGTGTAGTCCGAGCCCACGACGAGCACCGCGTCGTGGGCGTCGGCGTAGGCGTGGTAGCGCTCGACGATCGAGCTCACGGCGGCGTCGAGATCGGAGTTGACGTCCTCGTAGGTGGCCCCGACCGCCTCCGAGCGGTCCACCGCCGAGGTGCTCAGGGGCAGTAGCAGGTCGATCAGCGGGTCGCTGCAGCGGTCGCGCACGACGGGACGGAAGACGCCGACATGGCCGCCGTTCTCACACATCTGGGCCAGCAGGCCCACCGCCAGGGCGGACTTGCCCGACTGCGACTCGGCCGAGGCCAGATAGAGCGGCGCGTCCACCCCGCTCACATTAGCGGGGTCGGCGCCCTCCGGAAGGGTTCAGGCGGGTGCGTCCGGATGGATGCTGCGCGTCTCCGAACGGTAGGCGCGCCGCGGCAGGTAGTCGCCGACGTGGACCTTCGGCAGGCTCTTGGCCACCGCGAGCGCGGTGTACATGATCGTGTTGATCGCGACGAACGCCATGAGCACACCGAACCACTCCGAGGCCAGGACCGCTTCCGAGAGCAGAATCCCGGTCGTCACATCGACAGCAGCCATGGCCTCAGGCCTGCCCCGGGGGTGCGGTGGCCGGCACGTGCCCCCACGCGGCACGGCGACGCAGGGAGATGTCGAGCACGCCCTTGACGAAGATCACGTTGAGGTAGAGCGCGAAGAGCAGCTCGGGGAACAGGCTGGCGGCCAGCACCCGGGGTCCCCACCCGCCCTGCCAGACGCTGACGATGCGCTCGGCGACGAAGACCAGACCCACCCCGATCCAGAACGGGAACCAGATCCACAGGTCGAGCGCCAGCACCATGAGCACGATCAGCATCAGGTAGGTGAGCAGGGCGATCGCACCGTAGGCGATCGCGAACTGCTGCGACCAGTACCGCGCCGTCTGTGGGGTGATGCCGTAGGCGCCCAGGTTCTCCAGCGCACCGCGTTGCCAGCGCAGCCGCTGTTTCCACAGGGCCCGCCAGGTCGGCATGACCTCGGTCACCACCATGCAGTCCGACGGCGACGCCATCAGCGCCCCCAACGACTTCAGCGCGATCGTGAGCTCGTTGTCCTCGGTGAGGGCGGCGGTGTCGTAGACGTCGCCGGGTCGACCGGGCAGCAGCGTGCCGCGACTGCCGGCCACGGTCCGCAGCGCGCGAGGACGGAACATCGACGCGGTCCCGGTCAGCACGTAGACCCGTCCCCGGCGACGGCGGATGTCACGGGCGTAGCGGGTGTACTCGTTGCGCTGGAACATGCCGAGCAGCCCGTGACCCTCCTCGCCGTAGAACAACGCTCCGACGGCCATCAGCGCCCGGTCGTCCGTCGCCTTGCGCATCGCCGTCTCCAGGAAGCCCGGCTGCAGCACGGTGTCGGCGTCCATCACCATCACCATGTCGTTCTCTCCCTGCTCCGGCAGCAGTTCGGCGAGGGCCTGGTTGAGTGCCCCCGCCTTCTTGTCCCGGTTCCCGACCGTGGGGAGCACCTCGACGCCGGCGCTCTGGGCGATGGCGACGGTGTCGTCGGTGCAGTTGTCGGCGACGACGATGATGCGCTGTGGCGGCACGGACTGCGCCAGCAACGACTGCAGGGTCGCCCTGATGCGGACCTCCTCGTTGTGGGCCGGGATGAGCACGGTCACCGTGACCGGGCCGGCGAACACGCCCCGGGTCTCGCCCATCACGACTCGGGGCGCCAACGGCGTGGCTATCGGGTCGAAAGAGCGTCGGTAGCGGATGGCGATGCGTTGCTCCAGCCATGCGACCCCGGCCGCCAGAAGCAACGCGACCGCCACGGCGGCCAGGACCACTCGCATGCTGGGCGCCTCGGTGTCGTAGAAGACTTCCCACAGGCCGACCGTGGCACGACGTGCGGGTCGGCCGAAGCGAGGTTCGGCGTCCGTGTTGGCCAGCACCAAGAGCAGCAGGCTGGCGAAGACCGCGGTGCCGAGCACGACCAGCCCGACGGCGCGCTGGAGCAGGCCGCCGAGCCGCAGCAGCCCACGACGCAGGCGTGACGGTGATACCTCGCCGCGGGTCTGCGTGGGTGTCGCGGTCATACGGGGGCCTCGGAGGGGGTCGGGGAGTCCAGCCAGGCGGCCACGAAGTCGGACTGAGGCACGGGTCGGCCGATCTCGAACCCTTGGGCGAGATCTACTCCCTCTCCGCGCACCACTTCGAGCACGTCCGCGTCGGTCACGAACTCCGCCACGGTCTGTTTGCCGAGCCCCTGGGCGATCCCGACGATCGAACGCAGGATCGTGCGGTCGACCCGCGAGGTGGCGCAGTGGGCGATGAACTCGCCGTCGATCTTGACGAAGTCGAACAAGAGGTGCTTGAGGTAGTAGAACGAGCCGAAACCGGCGCCGAAGTCGTCCAGGGCGAACTTGCAGCCGAGCTTGGTCATCCGCTCCGCGAAGGCACGAGCGGCCTCGATGTCGGCGACCGCCGCCGTCTCGGTGATCTCCAGGATGAGCGCGCTGGGGTCGACCTGGAACCGGTCCAGGCTCTGCACGATGCTCTGCTCCACCCTGTCGCTGGCCATGGAGTGACCGGACAGGTTGACCTCCATGGTGAACCCGGGATCACGCTCCCGCAGCTCGCTCAGCAGGCGGACACTGTTGCGGATCACCCACTCGTCGACGGCGGGCGCCAGCCCGGTCTGCTCGGCCACGTACAGAAAGCGCGATGGTGGCACCAGCCCGTCGTCGTTCATGCGCAGCAGTGCCTCGGCGCAGCGGACCCTCCCGGTGGTCAGGTCGAGGATCGGCTGCAGGTGCAGGACGAAGGCGTCCTCCAGCAGAGCGCGTTCTATCCGGTCGCGCCACTGCAGTCGGGCACTCATGCGCGGCTGGGCGAACTGCTCACGGTCCAGGACCAGGCACCGGTTCCGCCCTGCCTCCTTGGCGTCGTACATCATCATGTCGGCGAGCCCCAGGATCTCGGTCCCGCTGCGGTCGGCGTCGTCGAAGGTGACCCCGCCGATGCTGGCCGTCACCCGGCGGCGGATGCCGTCGAAGGTCGCGGTGTGCTCGCGCACCTTCTCGACCAGGTTCTTGCCGACCGCGGCCGCGGCCTCCCGCCCCCCTTGGGTCAGCAGGATCGCGAACTCGTCACCGCCGACGCGGGCAACCAGGTCCGTGGAGCGCACCGCGCCTCGCACCACCGCACCCGTGGAGACGATGAGCTGGTCGCCACTGTGGTGGCCGAGTGAGTCGTTGACGTCCTTGAAGTGGTCCAGGTCGAGCAAGAGCAGGGCGCCGTTGGAGCCGTAGCGCTGACACCACTCCTGATGACGACGCAGCTCGTGGTCGAACTTGCGCCGGTTCGCCAGACCGGTGAGAGCGTCGTGGTCGGCGAGGTGGGCCAGGCGCCGCTCGTACGTCCGGCGCTCCGAGACGTCCACGGCGTTGACCAGGATCACGTCTTCCTCGTCGTCCTCTAGGCCCCGCAGCGCACGGCTGCTCAGCGAGAGATGCATCTCGTGCCCGTCCGACTGGACGACCTCGAAGTCGGTGCGCACCAGCGCAGGACGACGGTCCACCGCCTCGGCCAGGTGGACCTCCAGCACGTCCTCCTGGCCCGGCGCGGCCAGGTCGCTCAGAGGCCTGCCCGTCGCGTCTCCGACCCACTGCCGCATGGCCTCGTTGAGCCGTACCGGGGTCGCGTCCGGCCGCAGCAGGGCCACGCCGTGCGGAGCGTCGGTGAACAGCCGTTCTGCGCGCTCCGAGGAGGCCTTGAGCTGCCGGGCGCGCTGACGCTCCTGGCTCACGTCCCGGCCGACGATGAGCGCGTGCGCTCCACCGTCCGCTCTGGCGGGGAGGGGGGTCACCACGAACTCGTGCTCGGCCCCGTTCGCGCTGGACTTGGTCTCCGAGCTGCTCTCCACCCCGCGGAAGGCGTCCTCGAGCATGGGCCGCAGCAGGGCCATGTTCTTCGGTGTGGAGTGCTCCTCCAGCAGGATGCCCTCGCGCCCCAGGAGCCCCTGCTTCCTGGCGCCCTGCCCGGCGGCCACCTGGATCCGCAGGTCCTCGTCGAGCATGAGGACCGTCATGTTGGGCAGGTGCTCGAGCAGCGCTCGCCACCGCGCCTCGACCTCGGCGAGGTTCTGCTGGACCAGGATGCTGTCGGTCACGTCGATGGCGACCCTGAGGTAGCCATAGGGCGTGCCCTCCGGGTCCAGCAGCTCGCTGACGACGAGCTGGACCTTGCGGCGGCTGCCGTCGGCGGTGATGTAGGTCCACAAGCGGCTGGGAGCCCGCTGCTCGGCGAGCGCCTTGAAGACCGGGAAACCGGTGGGCACATCCAGGTCGGCTGCGGCTTGGGCGAGCTCGTCGGGGTCATGGAAGACCTCCGGCCCCTTCTTACCCACCACGTCGTCGGCGCGGTAACCCAGCAGCTCCTCGGCGCCGGCGCTGAACGAGACCACGGTGCCGTCCAGATCGCAGGCGACGACGCTGGTGAGGTCGGAGGCCCGCAGGATGGCGTCCACGGCCGCGTTCGCCTCCGCGCTCATGTCTCGTTGCTCGCCCAGCTGCATCACCATCTTCTGCACCACGGGTGCTACCAGCGCGGCAACAGCGGTCCACAGCAGTGCGCTGCGCCAGTCGCTGCTCGGGTACGCCGGCCCCCCGATGAGAACCATCGGGACGACGAAGACGGCCGCCGTGAGGACGGCGGCCACGACCAGGTCGCGACGCGTGCCGACCGTGGCGAGCCACAGGATGGGTAGGGCCACGAGGGGCTCGACCCCCGAGGTCGCCCCTCCACCCAGGTCACGTGCCAACGCGACCAGCACGAAGAAGAGGAAGGCGGGCATGGGGTCGACCCAGGTCCGCTCTGAGCGACTCAGGCTCACCACGAGGAACCCGAGCATGAGGAGAAACCCCCCGATGACCAGGATCGACTCCCACAGGTTCGGGTCGCTGTAGGGCGGCGCCGCAACGCTGGCCAGACCCAGACCGGCCACCATGATGAACGGGGCCGCCGATCGCCACGTGGGCCGGGCGGCGCTGGAGCCGCCCCCGGATCCCGCCAGGCTTGGCCGCAGAGGCTTGCTCGGCAAAGATCGTGTTGTCATCGGCATAGACGCATTCGCACGTCGAAATGGCACAGCACGATTCTCTTTCCCCCAGTTTTGCGCAGACCAGGCGTCAGTATTCCATAGCTGCGCGGCTGTTCTGATTCCCACCCCTGCACCGGCCCTTTCTTGCGCATTCGATTCCGGAACTGACCTCCGCGGTGCCGGGGCAGCGAAACATGAGAACTGGACGAGGCACTCACCTCGAGCGGGGCTGCATATCACTCCCGATAGGGATAAAGAAGCATGAGAGCCGAGAATGCAGGCAGAGTGTGGAGAACCTGTTGGAGCGGCCTTGACCCGGTGATGTCGAGACCGCATAGGGCTCGTGCGGGGCCCTTCTGGCAGAGTGAGCCGCATGAGCGCGCCCACAGGTGACGGTGTCCGGGTCTGGGTCAACGGGGAACGGGTGGACGGTGCGGCGGCCGTCACGGCGCTGGACCACGGGGTCACCGTCGGTGACGGAGTCTTCGAGACCGCCAAGGTGGTCGCCGGCGAGGTCTTCGCACTGCGACGCCACCACGACCGCATGGAACGCTCGCTACGCGGGCTGGGTCTGCAGCCGCTCGACCGTGACCGGGTGGACGAGGGGATCGCGGCCGTGCTGGATGGAGAGCCGCTGACGCGTGGCCGTCTGCGCTACACGGTCACCGCGGGTCCCGGCCCGATGGGGTCGGACCGCTCGGGGGATCAGATGACCTACATCGTCTCGGCCGGCCCTGCGCCCGAGGTGGCGCCTTCGACGGCTGTGGCCGTGGTGCCGTGGGTGCGCAACGAGCGGAGCGCCACCGTGGGCCTGAAGACGACCTCCTACGCCGAGAACGTCGTCGCACTTGCTGCGGCCAAGGCGCAGGGAGCCAGCGAGGCGTTGTTCGCCAACAGCGCCGGAGCCTTGT
>NZ_DATFMA010000032.1:0-7189 GCF_035267225.1 Ornithinimicrobium sp. | reverse complement strand
TGCCGAGGCACCGCCCAGCACACGTTCATGGCGTGCTGCGTGGCGTGGGAGACCCTCGAGGCGCCGTACAACGCGATCAGGACGCCGACCCACAGCGCCACGCTGCTGCCCTGCAGGCCCGCGGGCTGGGAGATCTCCGCGCCGACCACCGGGAACTGGCTCACCGCCGTGTCCAGGATCGACTCCCGCAGCTCGGGGCGGTTCTGCAGCAGGAATCCGAGCACGGAGGCGACCAGCAGCAGCAACGGGAACATCGAGAGAAACCCGTAGTAGGTGATCAAAGCGGCCAGAAAGATGCCCTGGTCGTCGACGAACTTGTAGACCACGGCCACCGGGACGCTCCTCCAGCGCCGCTGCTGTTGCCAGTCGTTGAGCTTGGTGGCAATCTCCACCGACCTCACCCGGCCCTTCCTCGCCGGCTCAGTTCGGTGTCCCAGGTCATCTCCAGCCAGCTGTCGCATGATCGTGTCATGCCCACCGAGCCGGAGTACGGTCAGCGCGCCGAAGGATCCGCGCTGTCCGGGCTGTTCACCACCATCCTGGTGGTGGGTGCCGTGGTCGCCGGCTTCCTCGCCTGGCACCCCGACTACAGCCTGGACACGGTGCGCCGGCTGGTGGCCGACACCGGGGTCGTCGAGCCCTCCGCCGTCGCGCCACCGCCCCGCGGAGAAGGCACCTTCACCTACGCCATGACCCAGCCCGACGGCAAGAGCCCGGTCGGCTTCGACCCCTGCCGCCGCATCGAGATCGTCGTCAACCCTCGGGGGGCGCCGGAGGGCTACGCCCAGATGGTGGACACCTCGGTGCAGCGCACGTCCGAGGCCACAGGTCTGACGATGGAGGTGGTGGGAGAGACCAGCGAGCGCAACTTCACCTCGCGCGGGACGAGCGACCCCGTCGTGGTCGCCTGGGCCGACTCCAGCGAGGTGCCCGAGCTCGCGGGAGATGTGCGCGGGTTGGGCGGGAGCACCGCGATGCAGATCGGTGGGACCCGGCGCTACGTGAGCGGGATGGTCGTGATCGACACCGAGGGCAGTGCCTTCGACCTCGGTGGGCGGGTCTCCCAGGCCATCCTCGACCACGAGTTCGGGCACCTGGTCGGGCTGGGGCACGTCGACGACGCGGGCGAGCTGATGAACCCGACGCCGACACGGCTGTCCTACGGCCCCGGCGACCTGGAGGGTCTGGCCTCGCTGGGTCAGATCGAGTGTGCCTAGGAGGGTTCCTGCCAACCCCACATCTGCTCGCCCCATCCGGGGGTGCGTGAGGTGAGGTAGGAGCTGACCACAGCGGCGCCGAGGTCGTCGAGCTCCGGGGCCACCACCACCCCGTCCACGCGTCGCGCCATCTGGTCCACGAAACGGGCCAGGCCGCGGTCGTCACCCAAGCGGAAGAACGTGGTCTGCGCACCCAGCCGGGCGCAGTGGTCCAGCTCCCGTACGCTGCGCGCCAGGGTCAACGGGTGCGGCGGGTAGTCGAAGAACGCCTGTCCCCCGGGCTCGAGGTGCGCCGTGGGCTCTCCGTCCGTGACGACCAGCAGCACCGGCTGGGCGCTGGGGTGCCGCCGGAAGTGCCGCGCTGCCAGCAGGAGGCCATGGTGCAGGTTGGTGCCCTTCTCGGTGCGCGGCTCCCGAGCGGTCAGCTGCTCGATGTCGAGCACCTCGGCGTACCGCCCGAAGGCGACGAGCTGGAGCGCGTCGCCGCGAAAGCGCGTCCGGACCAGCTGATGCAGCGCCAGGGCGGTGCGCTTCATCGGCACCCAACGGCCCTCGATCGCCATCGAGAACGAGGTGTCCACGAGCAGGGCGACGGCGGCCTGGGTGCGCGCCTCGGTCTCGTGCACCTCGACGTCGCCGATGGACAGGCGCAGCCCGGCCGGGTTGGAGGAGGTGACCGGTGGTGGCGCGGCCTGGTCGGCGGCTTCGACGGTGCTGCGGCGGTGCGCATTGAGCACGGTGCGGGTCACGTCCCACGGCTCGGTGTCGCCGAACTCCCACTCCCGGGTGGCGCCACTGCGCTCCCCCGCCGCACCGGCGCGTCGCAGGTCGCGCGTGCCGCTGCGCCCGGACATCCGCCGCGCCACCTGACGCAGGAGCGAGCGTCCCAGCTGGCGCATCGCCTTGGGGGACAGGCGCAGCGCGCCGTCGCTGCCGCGCTGCATCATCCCCGTGTCCTTCAACGCGCGCTCGAGGTCGGCCAGCGTGCGGGCGTCCACCGCGGCCTCGTCGTCGAGCTGTCGGGCCAACAGCTCGAGGTCGACATCGCCCATGCTGGCCCCGGCGTACTGCTGGGAGAGCTGTTCGGCCAGGGCGTCGAGCTCGGCCAAGTCCTGCAGAGCGCCGGTGCCGTCTCCCAACCCCAGGCCCTGCTCGCCGTCGAACCGTTCCGAGGCGTTCCAGTCCTCGCCCGGGCGCAGGGCACGCAAGTTCTCGTCGAGGCTGGAGAGGGAGTCCATCAGCTGCGGGGAGCCGAAGGCCTGCGCAGCGAGCGCGTCGAGCTCCTCACGCTGCTCACTGGTCATCGAGTTGCGCATGCGCTGGGCGGCGGCGGCGCGTGCGGCCAGGGCGTCGAGGAGCTCCTCGATCGTGTCGGGGTTCTCCGGGAAGTACTCCCCGTGCTCGTCCATGAAGTCGGCGAACTGCGCCTGTGTGTCCTCCCCGCGCCGGTGGGCCTGCAGGAGGGAGTTGAGGTCGCGCAGCATCTGCTCGACCGCGGCGCGGTCCTCGTCGGTGGCGTTCTCGAGGGCCTGCTTCATCCCCGCGAAACGCTGGTCCAGCATCTCCCGGCCGAGGAGGTCCTTGATCTGCTCGAAGTCCGCTCGGGCGTCGCTGCTGTGCCAGGCGTAGTCGCCGAGCTCGGCGACCGCCGCGGCGGTGGAGGGGCTGAGGTTCTCGACCTGCATCTCGGCGAAGCGGGCCTCCTCCCCCATCTCCCGCGCCAGCTGTTTGCGCTCGGCCAGGACCGCTCGCTCCAGCAGCTCCCTCACCTGCTCCATCGTGCCGTCGAGGTGGTGCCGGTCGAGCAGCTCCCGGCGCTTCTGCGAGACCCGCGCAGCCAGGTCGTCCAGGCCCGGCTGCTGGGTACCCCCACGCCGGAGGAACTCGCGCATCGCGCTTTCCGGGGAGTAGCCGGCCATCACCTCCTCACCGATCGCCTCGAGCGCCTCGCCGAGGTCGACCGGCGGTGCGAGCGGATCAGGACCCCCGGCGTACCGGCCGTAGGTGGCTCCGCGGCGAGAGGGGTGGGGGTTGGAGGAGGTCATCGCGTCGTTCAGCCGTAGAGGGTCTCACCAGAGCCCGTGGACTCCTTGGAGATCTTGCGAGCCAGGTAGAGACCCTCCAGGGCCAGCTCCACCGCGCTGGCCCGCTGGCCGTCGTTGTGAGCCTCCAGGCGATCCATCACCTGGTCGTAGACGTCGGACTCGCCGAGGACCGGGAGACCGGCCAGCACGTCGCGGGCGGTCACCCGCTCGCCCGTGGTGACGGTGGTGCCGCCCTCCAGCGCCTCAACCAGCAGGCTCAGGTCGATCCCCGCCAGCCGCGCTCGCACCGTGTCGGCGGTCGCCCGGCGGAGCAGGTGGTCGAGGATGTCGCGTTCACGCCCCTCCTCGCCGGACTCGAACTCCACCTTGCCGCCGAGCACGTCCACGGCAGCCTCCAGGTCGACCACCCGGGCGACGGCGTGGTCCTCGTGCTGGGTGGTGGCCCGGTGCAGCGCGGAGGCCGCCACGGTCTCGGCGCCGGCGATGGAGAAGCGCGCGGAGACCCCCGAGCGCTGGTCCACGGCGCCGGACTCGCGCAGCGACCGGGTGAAGCGTGCCAGGATCTCGACGAGGTGCTCGGGCACCTCGGCGGCCAGGTCGGCCTCCTGCGTCACCACTGCGATCTCGTCGGCCAGCGCCTCGGGGTAGTGAGTGCGGATCTCGGCGCCGAAGCGGTCCTTCAGCGGGGTGATGATGCGACCCCGGTTGGTGTAGTCCTCGGGGTTGGCGCTGGCGACGACGAACACGTCGAGCTCCAGCCGCAGGATGTACCCGCGGATCTGGATGTCGCGCTCCTCCATCACGTTGAGCATGGCCACCTGGATACGTTCGGCCAGGTCGGGCAGCTCGTTGATGGCCACGATGCCGCGGTGGGAGCGCGGGATGAGCCCGAAGTGGATGGTCTCGGGGTCACCCAGGGAGCGACCCTCGGTGACCTTCATCGGGTCGACGTCGCCGATGAGGTCGGCGACCGAGGTGTCGGGGGTGGCCAGCTTCTCGGCGTACCGCTCACTGCGGTGCCGCCACGCGACGGGGAGGTCCTCACCCAGATCCTCGGCTCGTCGGAGGGAGGCGGGTGTCACCGGCTCGTACGGGTGCTCCCCCAGGTCTGAGCCGGCGATGACCGGGGTCCACTCGTCCAGCAGGCCGACCAGGGTTCGCAGCAGGCGTGTCTTTCCCTGACCACGCTCACCGAGGAGGACGATGTCGTGCCCGGCGATCACGGCCCGCTCCACCTGCGGGATGACCGTCGCCTCGAAGCCGTGCAGGCCGGGCCAGGGGTCCTGCCCGGCGGCGAGAGCGCGCAGCAGGTTGCCGCGCAGCTCGCGCTTGACCGACTGCTGGACGTGCCCGCACGCCCTGAGCTCACCGAGGGTGCTGGCGGCCGGGTGCCCGGTGGGCTGAGAGTTCGAGGTCACGTGCTCAACGGTAGTCCTGGGAAGGAACAGACATCGTGCCGCCCCCGGGTACGGTCATGGGGTGTCGCCCGTCAACCCGCCCGCTCTGGGGGCTCCCGCAGGGTTGTGCTCGCAGTGCGTCCACGGGCGCATCAACGCCACCAGACGGGGTACCGCCTATCTGCGGTGTCTGCGGGCAGCCTGGGATGAGCGACTGGTCCGCTATCCCCGACTCCCCGTCCTGCGGTGTCCCGGCTTCGAGCCGGGTGAGCCGTACATCTGATCTTGCTCCGCGAGATCTCTGCGCCGTATCAGCGGAAGGTATGTGAATGGTAAATTGGCTCTATGTCCCTGCCCGTCGTCACGGTGACCCGATCCTGGTCGGGTCGGGTCACCGTCAAGTGGTTCACCACCGAGGCCGCCATGTCGCGTGACGCCTGGACCGCTCGGGCCACCTCTCGGATCGCGGACATCCGTGGCGAGCACACCTCGCAGGACTGCCTGGTCGCGACCTGCACCCGGAGCCTGCTGGCCGACGGTGCCGATGTCAGCTGGCGCGCCACGCACCGCCGTGGTCGTCGCCTGGTTGCGACCGTCACCGCCTGAACTCTCGCCCACGGTCGGCAGAGCACCGTGCAGGATGGCCTGATGGCTATCCGCAACCGTCCGGCGTGGCAGAGCGGGCACCTGTTGGACGCGCAGACGGACGCGGGGGAACGCCGGGCGCGCACGGGTGAGGTGCATGTTCGCGACCTGAGCGCACTGTCCCGTCGCATCGAGAACGACATCGGCGCGCAGGTGCCTCTGCCGGATCCCGCAGGAGGGGGCCGGCGGGCGTCTGTGCTTCTGTTGCTGGAGGAACACGTCCCGTGTCGCACCGCCGGCACCGGGATCCTGAGCCTGCACGCGAACGACCCCACCGCCGGTCACACGTTGGCGGCGTGTTCGGACGCTGAGCTCGCCGTCGAGGAGCTCTTCTTCTGGGCCGTCATCCCGTGGTGGACCCAGGACCCCGCGCTGAGCGCGAGCGGTCGCGTGGCCAGCCGGGCGAGGCAGGCCGGCCACGCCGGGAGATGGCTGGGCCCGCTGCTCAGCGCTCTGCCCGAGCTCAACACCGTCGTGTTGCTCGGTCGCTCCACCAGTACCCGGTGGGAGCAGGCGCTGGCCGGAGCCCGGGCGGAGGTCCCCGCGGGGCTCGCCGTCCTGCGCGCCCCCCACACCAGCCCCATGACCTGGAACATGACCGACCGCCGCACCGGGCGCCTCAACCGTGAGGTGGTCCACGAGGTTCTCTGTGAGGCCCGTTCGACATCAAGCCGTCCCGGCCACGCCTCCCCGCGAGGAGGTCACCGCACCGACACGGGCGAACGGTGGACGCCAGTCCGCCCGGCGGCCTGGTGACCTGCCGGGCGGACTCACAGCCGCGTACTCGGCTCAGCTGCAGCCGCTGGTGCTGCCGCAGCCTTCGCAGACATAGCACGAGCCGGCCGGACGCATCTTCGTGCCGCAGGTCATGCACATCGGTGCGTCGGCGGCCTTGCCCTGCAGCTGCTCGAGCAGCTCGGCTGAGGAGTGCACGGAGAGCTCGGCCGCGCGAGCATCGGCGGCTCCGGCCCCGGAGGTGACCTCAGCGGGGTCGGGGGTCTGCCGCTTGCTCGCGGGCGCCACCGACTGGCTGTAGGACTCCAGGGCGTCCTCGATGTCCTCCTCCTCGGAATCCCCCGGCGCATAAGAACCGGTCTCGAGCTGACGGGCCCGCTCCTCGGCGGTGTGGATGCCCATGAACGAGCGGGTCTCGAAGTCCATGTAGTCCAGCGCCAGGCGGCGGAAGACGTAGTCCATCAACGACTGCGACATCCGCACGTCCGGGTCGTCGGTCAGGCCAGCGGGCTCGAAGCGCAGGTTGGTGAACTTCTCGACGTAGGTCTCGAGCGGCACCCCATACTGCAGGCCGACCGAGACCGCGATCGAGAAGGCGTCCATGACCCCCGCCAGGGTCGAGCCCTGCTTGCCGAACTTCAGGAACAGCTCACCCAGCGTGCCGTCGTCGTAGGTGCCGGCGGTGAGATACCCCTCGGCGCCACCGACCGAGAACGACGTGGTCTGGCTGGCCCGCCGCTTGGGCAGCCGCTTGCGCACCGGCCGGTACTCGACAACCTTCTCGACCTTCGGCTCGACAGCGGCGGACCCCTCGACGCTCTCGCTCTGCTTGGCCTCGCTCTTCTTGCCATCCGAGAGCGGCTGACCGACCTTGCACATGTCCCGGTAGACAGCCAGCGCTTTCAGGCCCAGGTTCCAGCCCTGCTGGTAGACCTCGGCGATCTCCTCCACCGTGGCACTCTCGGGCAGGTTCACCGTCTTGGAGATCGCGCCGGACAGGAACGGCTGCGTGGCCGCCATCATCCGCACGTGTCCCATCGGCTTGATGGCCCGGGTGCCCATGGCGCAGTCGAAGACCTCGTAGTGTTCCGGCTTCAGACCTGGAGCGTCGATGACGTGCCCGTGCTCGGCGATGTGCTCCACGATGGCC
>NZ_DATFMA010000031.1:0-50623 GCF_035267225.1 Ornithinimicrobium sp. | reverse complement strand
AGGGGGTGCGGGGCGGCTGAGTATGCCGAGTCGCACGTTGAGTAGAACGTTGAGGGGAAGAACGACCTACCAGTCACCGGGACGCCAGCCGGGCGGACGCTGCGGCGCGCGCAGGATCGCCGCGAGCTCGTCGCGACCGTGGACGCCGAGCATCGCGTAGACGCGCTGCAGATGGTTCTGTACGGTCCGCGACGACAGGACGAGGTCGCGAGCCACCTCGGTAGCACTCGCACCGTCGACCACCCTCCAGGCCACATCCATCTGGCGAGGTGTCGGCAGCCTCTCGATGCCGTCCAACCACCGCGGGTACCGCCCGTCGTAGACACGCGCTGCCCGCAGCACGGCGGCGCGCGCCCGTCGACCGTCGGTGGTGTCCGGTGCCAGCAGCGCACTGGCGTCGGCCGCCACCCGAAGCGCCAGGGCGTGCAGGCCCGCCCACTCGAGGTCGTGGGCGCAGCGCACGAGCGCCGGACCGTCACCATCCAGCCGCGCCCTCGCTGCGGCACCACCGACGGCCACCAGCCCCCACCCGGGCACCTCGCGGCTGGAGGAGCAGAGCAGCTCGTGCACCTCCCGGCTGGTGGCGAGCGAGGTCACCTCCAGCCCGAACAGGGCCGCCCAGAAGTGCTTGCGGTTCCGAACCAGCAAGGTCAGCGTGGCCAGCAGGGCCGAGTCAGCGCCCGCGTCTGCGCGGGCCTCACGTCGCAGCACGTGGCTTCGGGTGGCGAAGAGCTGAGCGAGGTCGGTTCCGCCGTGCAGTGCACGCGCCGGGGGCAGCGGGGGCGGATCCGGACCCGCCGCGACCAACCACACGTTCCCGCGATGCACGAGCTCTGCAAGGTTGCGGAACGAGTACCAGTCATCGGTCGGTGGAGCCGACGACACGACCTCACCCGCCTTCACCGCTTCCTTCAGATCGCCTGTCAGAGCGAGCACAAAACCCACGTTGCCGGCCAAGAGCGCGACACTCTCCAGATCGTGGTGCGCCTGCGCGTTGTCCAGAGCCGCACGCAGGATGCCCACGGACGCGTCGGCGTGCCCCTGACAGAGCTCCCACGACGCCCGCACCGCCTGCCATCGGGCGAACGCCGTCGAGCTCACCCCTGGCGCCTGCTCCAGCCGAGCGCAACGGACCAGAAGCGACCGGAGGTCCCGGGGGTCGTTGGAGACCTGGTGCAGCACCGCGGCCGTACTGTGGCAGAGCTCGAACGCGAGCGCGTCGTCCGGACCACTCAACGCCATGTCGATCGCCAGCCTCAGCGCGTCCGTGTCGCCGATCGGGCCGAAGATGCACAGCCACAGGCGACCACTGATGACGTGGCGGCGGTGCTCGGCCGGCATGGTGGGGTCGTCCACGGCGTCCAGGGCAGCGTGGGCACCGGGGAAGTCCTGGAGCATCAGACCGAGGTAGGTGGCTCGGGCGAACGCCGCCTCGGCGCGTACCTGGGCCGGCCAGTCGGTTGCTGCCTGGGCCAGCACTTCCAGTCCTTCCTCCAGGCGTCCGGAGGTGACCAGCGCTTGTCCCCGCAACAGGTCGCCCGCAGGACCCTGGACAGCGTCGGCAAAGCGCACGGCTGTCGGCCCGTCGCGACGCGCGATCGCCAGCCGGGTGGCACGCGTCAGATCGTCCGGCCGGGGCACGAGTCCGGCCTGCAACTGCCAGTCGATCAACCGTGTCGGGTCCACCTCGTCCGAGCAGTCCGCCGTCTCAACCAGGCCCACCAGGTCGGCGAGCACCTCGGGCAGCGCCGGGCCGATGTCGCGGCGGATCCATGCTCGCCGCAGGGGGTGGTCGACGCGCACCTCGCCGTGACGACGAGCCAGCAGTCCCCGGCTCTCCAACACGTGGATGTCGTCGCGGCGGGAGACCAGGAGTCGCTCCGGGGCCGGTTCGGCCACGGCGACGATCTCCAGCGTGCGCCGGCACGACGCGGACAGGGATCGCAGCGGGCGCTCGATCAGCCCTACCAGCGTCGTCGAAGCCCGCAGGTCGACACCGCCGTTGACTCCGGCCACCAGCTCGCGCAGGAACAGAGGGTTGCCGGCGGCGAGCTCGTGCAGCCGGTCGAGCACCGGCGGGTCGAGCATGGCCGGCCGGGGCCGGGCGCACATGGCGGCCCGGGCGAGCGCGTCGGCGTCCGGGCGGGCGAGGGGGTCCACCGTGACGGGGACGAGAAGACCTTCGGTGACCATCGACTGAGCCCCTTCGCCGAGCGGCTCGGACGTGCGGTGCGTCGCGACGAGCTGCACCGTCCCCGCAGCCACCGCGTGGCGCAGAATCGCGGCCGACAGCGGGTCGCAGTGCTGGATGTCGTCGACCCAGACCAGCGGGGGCTGCCCCGCCGTGCCTCGCGCCCGCCAGTGCCGCATGAACCAGCCGAACACCGCAGCCTGGTCCTCCACGGTGACCGACGTGGGTGGACCCACCGGGGCGAGCACACCGAGCAGGACCTCGGATCGGCTCTCGTCGGCCAGAAGCCGGTCCATCGGCCGCACGACCAGCCCCTCGTCCCGAAGCACCTCGGTGGCGAGCCGGGTCTTGCCCACCCCAGCAGCCCCCTGAAGGAGGACGTGCTGACCGGCCTCGACGTGGCGGCGCACGCGCTCGAGCAGGGCAGCGCGACCGACGAACGGAAGAGACTCGGCGCTCATCACCCACCACCCATCGCAGCGAGCCTGAGTCGAGGCTGCGCCTCAGCGAAAGACTAGGCCCGGCAACGCCATCGGCGCATGTCCGAACACGGCGTGCGACTGCGACGCTTCGGCGGCCCCGCCGTCGCGATCCTGACCAGCGGACTCGCTCGCCCCGCCCGTCGGCGCACGGCATACTGACGCCATGGCTGATCACTATGACGTCGTTGTCCTGGGTGCCGGGCCTGGCGGGTATGTCGCGGCGATCCGCGCGGCCCAGCTCGGCAAGTCGGTGGCGGTCGTGGAGAAGCAGTACTGGGGAGGGGTGTGCCTCAACGTCGGGTGTATCCCGAGCAAGGCCCTGCTGCGCAACGCCGAGCTCGCACACACTCTCACCCACGAGAAGAAGAAGTTCGGCATCGAGGGTGACGCCACCATGAAGTACGGCCCCACCCACAAGCGCAGCCGCCAGGTGTCCGCCGGCATCGTCAAGGGCGTGCACTACCTCATGAAGAAGAACAAGATCACCGAGGTCGACGGCTGGGGGACCCTCACCAGCCCGACGTCGATGGACGTCGAGCTCAACGACGGCGACACGCAGCAGCTCACCTACGACAACCTCATCATCGCCACCGGCGCCTACACCCGCCTCGTGCCGGGCACCGAGCTCTCCGAGCGGGTGGTGACCTACGAGGAGCAGATCCTCACCGACGAGCTGCCGGACAGCATCGTCATCGCAGGGTCGGGGGCGATCGGGGTGGAGTTCGCCTACGTCCTGGCCAACTTCGGCGTCGACGTCACCATCGTGGAGTTCCTCGACCGCATCGTCCCACTGGAGGACCCGGAGGTCTCCAAGGAGCTGACCAGGCAGTACAAGAAGCTCGGCGTGAAGCTGATGACCTCGACCAAGGTCGAGAAGATCGACGACTCGGGCGACAAGGTCAAGGTCACCGTCTCCCCGGCCGACGGGGGTGACTCGCAGACCCTGGAGACCGACAAGGTGATGCAGGCCATCGGCTTCGTGCCTCGTGTCGAGGGGTACGGCCTGGCGGACATCGGCGTCGAGCTGACCGACCGGGGTGCCATCGCCATCGACGGCCGGGGCCGCACCAGCGTCGACGGCGTCTACGCCGTCGGGGACGTCACGGCCAAGCTCATGCTCGCCCACACCGCCGAGGCCATGGGCATCGTCGCGGCGGAGACCATCGCCGGCGCCGAGACGATGGAGGTCGAGTACGACTTCATCCCCCGCGCCACGTACTGCCAGCCGCAGATCGCCTCGATGGGCTACACCGAGGAGCAGGCCAAGGAGAAGGGGTACGACGTCACCGTCGCCAAGTTCCCCTTCAGCGCCAACGGCAAGGCCGCCGGTCTCGGCGAGTCGACGGGCTTCGTCAAGGTCATCGCCGACAAGGAGTTCCACGAGATCGTCGGTGCCCACCTCGTCGGCCCCGACGTCACCGAGCTGCTGCCGGTGCTCACCCTGGCCCAACGCTGGGACCTCACCGCGGACGAGGTGGCGCGCAACGTGTTCGCCCACCCGACCCTGGGCGAGTCGGTCAAGGAGGCCGTGCACGGCATCGCCGGACACATGATCAACCTCTAGGAGGAGCCATGGCGCCGAGCTACACCCCCGATCCTGACCCTCCAGGACCGGCCCACGAGGCCAGCGACCCCAGCCAGCACAAGAGTCACCTGATGCGCATCGCCGACCAGGTCGACCGGGCCGACGGCGGGTCCTCGTTCCCCCGCATCCTGCACAGCCCGATCGGCGCGTTGGTGGTGTTCCTGCTCCTGATGGCCGTGGTCGTGTTCATCGGGTTTCCCCTCTGGGTCGCGCGCTAGCGAGCTTCAGCAGGTCAGCCTCTAGCCCACGGCGAAGGCCACCACGCAGGCCGCGCAGAGCGCCATCCCGACGGTGTGGCTGGCCAGGCTCTGCTCCCGCAGCACCATCCGAGCCAGGATGACGGTGACCGCGGGGTAAAGCGAGGTGATCACCGCAGCCACCGTCAGCGAGCCGAGCTGGGTGGAGGCCGTGAAGAGCAGCACCGCTGTCACCGCCAGCAGGCCCGGCACGACGGCCCATCGGCTGGCTCGCGGAGGCCCCGGCCGCAGCGCGACGGCGAACCCGACGAGCAGCACGAACGACACCACCTGCGACGCGGCCACGGGCCACAGGCCGTGCTGGTCGCCGGCCAGGTCGAGGCCGACGAACAGGGTGGCGAAGCCGACTCCGGCGAGGAGGCCGTCCACCACTCCGGCGCCGATGCGGCCGGGGACCGGCGTCTGCGCTGACCGCGAGACCAGCCAGACGCCCGGCAGGGCCAGCGCCACCCCGAACATGGCCGAGGGGGACAGCCACTCCCCCAGGGCCACGTCGACGACCACGGGCAGCCCGGCTGAGCCGACTGCGGAGAGGGGGGCAGCGACGTTCATGGTGCCTGCGGCCAGCCCGCGGTAGAGCGCCAGCGCACCCACGGCCCCGCCGACTCCGGCGAGGGTCCCCCAGAGCAGCGACGCCGCGTCCGGGGTGGGACCGGGGCGCAGAACGAGCAGCAACACCATCGACGCTGCCGCCGCACCCTGCACCGTCACCCCGACGCGGGCGTAGTGCGCGCGCCGGGACAGCAGGCCGGCGACGAAGTCGGAGCTGCCGTAGCAGACGGCCGCCGTCAGGGCGAGCACCACGGACAGACCCACGGCGGGTCAGCCGATCACGACGGGCTACCGCGTGTCCACCCGGGCACCGCTGCGTGGCGGCACGACTCAGAGCAGGCGGCGGTCCATCGCCCAGGCGGTGAGCTCGTGCCGCGAGGAGAGCTGCAGCTTGCGCAGCACCGAGGAGACGTGGGTCTCGACGGTCTTGACCGAGATGAACAGCTCCTTGGCGACCTCCTTGTACTGGTAGCCGCGGGCGATGAGACGCATCACCTCGCGCTCACGCGTGCTCAGCCGGTCGAGCTCCTCGTCGACCTCCGCGACCTCGCCGGCCGCCGCCCCGAACGCATCGAGCACGAAGCCCGCCAGCCGGGGGCTGAAGACCGCGTCACCTTCGGCCACCCGGTGCACGGCCGCCGCCAGGTCCACTCCACCGATGGTCTTGGTGACGTAGCCGCGAGCCCCGGCCCGGATCACTGCGATGACGTCCTCGGCGGCGTCGGAGACCGACAGCGCGAGGAAGCGGACAGGCTGCCCCACCTCGGTCGTCAGCCCGGCGCACCCCCGGATGACGTCCCGACCCCCATGCCCGGCGCCCCCCGGCAGATGCACGTCGAGGAGCACGACGTCGGGACGATGCTCGCGCACGCGGGCCACCGCGGTGTCGACGTCGGCCGCCTCGGCCACCACCTCGACGTCCGGGGCCACATCGGCGAGCTCGGCGCGGACACCCACCCGGAAGATGCGGTGGTCGTCCACGAGGACCACCCGGGTCACCTGCTCAGCGTCCATCGCTGCTCTCCTCCACTCCGGCCGGCTCGTACAGCGGCAGGCTCAGGCTGATCTCGGTGCCGTCCTCGAGAGCGCGCACCCGCGCCAGGCCGCCGTGGCGGTTCATCCGCCCTACGACCGACTCTCGCACCCCCAGGCGGTCGGGGGGGACCTCGTCCAGCTCGAAGCCGGGGCCGTGGTCGCGCACGAACGCCTCGACCTGCCCCTGCCCCACCTCGACGTACGCCGAGACAGGCGGGGCGCCGTGCTGAACCGCGTTGACCAGGGCCTCGCGTAGGGCCGCCACCAGGGCGTCGGTGCGCTCGGTCGCGACATGGTCGCCCGTCAGCACCACGTCGATCGGCACCCCGTAGAGATCCTCGACCTCGGCGGCCACCTCTGCGACCGCACGGGCCAGCGTGGCCTCGGGGCCGGGGGGGCCGGCATACAGCCACTGCCGCAGCTCGCGCTCCTGGGCGCGGGCGAGGCGGGTGACCTGGGGGTCGCCGGAGGAGCGCTGGATCAGCGCCAGCGTCTGCAGCACGGAGTCGTGCAGGTGAGCCGCGATGTCGGCGCGTTCGGTGGCCCGGATGCGCTCGGTCTGCTCGGTGCGTAGGTCCGCCCACAGTCGGGTGGCGAACGGGGCGACGATGACACCCACACCGACCAGCACCACGAGGACCGGCACGATCACGGCCCAGAGCTCGGTGAGGGCGCGCTGGCGGGTCGTCAGCAGCACCAGGCCGACGACCGCCACGGCCAAGCCGATGCCCACCCACACGAGGACGACGCCCCGGCGGCGCGGGTCGTCGGGCATCCAGCGCCGTCGCGTGGTCTCGTCCAGCTGCGCCCAGGCGAACACGGCACCGGCGGCGATGACCACGACCGGCACCCAGAACGAGGTGTTCACCTGCAGCCCGCTGCTCAGAGCCAGCCCCGCCACCAGCAGAGCCAGGCCCAGAAGCAGCACCCCGGTGGCCTGGGCCGAACGGCCGACCGGGCCGACGGGGCCCGTCGCGGGTGAAGCCTCACCCTGGGGAACGAAGACCCACAGGAAGGTGTAGGCGAGAGCGCCGGCCCCACCGAGCATGATCAGCACCAGGAAGACCAGGCGCACCCCCAGCACCGGCACCCCCAGGTGTAGGGCCAGCCCGGCGGAAACCCCCGCCAGCACCCTCGAGCCGCTGGGGCGCACCAGGGGAGGCCGCACGGCCGGTGTGCCGTGTGGTGCCGGTCGAGGACGCGCCATGCCCTCATCCTCACCCATGCCGACTCGCTCGGACAGCGTGCTCAGGGGCATCCCGGCATGGATCAGGGTGGCTTCAGGGGCGACCCTGATGGCGGCTCGGGGCCGCGTTGAGCACAGTGGAGACATGACCGAGCACACGTCCTCCGACACCCAGGCGGCCAGCGCCGCACCCGAGCCGGGGGCAGGCGCGAACCCCGACGACGGGTTCTTCGACCGGCTCCGCCGCATGGACCTGCGCCGCAGTCCTGACGGCTGGCTGGGGGGCGTCTGCGCCGGGTTCGCGCACCGGGTAGGCCTCGACCCCTTGGTCGTGCGCGCCGGCGCGGTGCTGCTGGTCATCTTCTTCGGGCTGGGCCTGTTGCTCTACCTGGTGGCGTGGGCGCTCATCCCCGACAGCCAGGAGCAGACCCATGTCGAGCAGGGACTGCGCCACGGCGCGGGGTCCTCCGTCTTCCTGCTGGTCATCACCAGCCTGGTCCTGCTGGGCTCCCTGCCCTGGTGGGCAGGGAGCGCTTTCGGCTTCGACGGGGGCTTCGGACTGGTCGGGCTGGTCGTCACCGCACTGCTGGCCTATGGAGCATGGACGCTGTGGCAGCGCCGCGCCGCGCCGGGCGAGGCCACGGCGGCCGGAGGGACGGCCGCCGCTTCCCACGCCGCTGCCCCCACCTCATCCGCCACGGTGCCGCCTCCCCCACCGCCGGGTGCCACCACCGGGCCTCCCGCTCCGGGGCCCGCTGCGGCCGCCCCCGCCGGTACGAGCTATGGCTCGAGCAGCCCGCCACCGCCCCCTCCCGGGACCGGGGGGACCGGGGCCGGCTCCTCTCCACTGCCCCCACCGACGCCCCCGCGCCCCCGTCGGCCGCGTCGCCGCAGCGGCGGAGCCCCGGCGGCCGTGCTCGCCCTCGGCCTGCTGCTGGTGATCCTGGCCGCGGCCCTGTGGGCGGCCCAGGGCCCTGGCCTGCCGGGCAACGACCTGAGCGTCGCGCTGGCGGTCTCCGCCGGAGTGCTCGGACTGCTCGTGCTCGGCCTCGGTGTCGCGGGACGCCGGGCCGGGTTCGTCGGCTTCCTCACCGGCGTCAGCGTGTTCGCGGCCCTCCTCGCCGCCCCGCTGCCGGCCAACCTGCAGTGGGAGGGCCGCAGCGGTGAAGCCACCTGGGCCCCCACATCGACCGCCGAGCTGCGGGACTACCGCCTGGCGGCGGGGGAGGCCGAGCTCGACCTCACGCGGATTCCGGCCGGCGATCTCGACGACGTGCGGAACGTCGAGGTCAGCCTCGGAGCGGGCAGCCTGACCATCCTCGTGCCCGATGACCTCGCCGTGGAGGTGGACTCCAGCATCGGCGCCGGCGAGCTGCGCCTGCGTGACGCCTCCGAAGGCTCCGACACCTCGGTCCCTCGCTTCTCTGACGGCCGGACCAACGACACGACCAGCGGCCTGGGCGTCCAGGAGGTCGTCAATCTGGGCGAGGACAGCCGCCCGGAGCTCGTCGTCGACGCCAGCGTCGGCGTGGGCGAGATCGTCATCGAACAGGAGCCAACGTCATGAGCACCAGCAGCCACCCGCAGGACGACCCCACTGGCGCACCGTCGGAGCCGGCATCCGAGGCGACCGGACCCGTTGACACCACGCGGACCCGCCCGCACTACCCGCCGGCTCCACAGCCGGGCCGGCAGAGCCCTGGCCAGGGAGACGACGCTCACCCCGCCGCCGACCGGCACGAGACGGCCGACGTACCCGCACGGCCCACCGGGGTGTCCTGGCCCACGGTGGCGTTCGGCGCCATCGCACTCGCGGTGGGCACCCTGGTGCTCGGGCTGCAGACGCTGGACCTGGCGATCGACTGGTCCTTCGTGGTTCCCGCCGCCATCGTCACCGTCGGGTCCCTGCTCATCGTGCTCGGGGTGGTCGGCCTGTTCCGCCGGCGCGACGACGAGGCGCCCGGGACCCCATAGACGGCCGCACTGCCGGATGTCAGGGGTCCGGCAGCGCGGTGGCCCGACCCGGGCCGCGGTTGATCTCCCACCGCGGCCCGGGCTCACCAGTGAGGCGACACGCCGCACACTTCGCCGCCGAGCCGGCATCGACCAGAGCCGCCGACGCGATCCAACCCCGGGGCCTGAAGACCGCGGGGCCGGAGATTCCACAGTGTTGAAGCTCTTGGACGCATAACCTTCGGAATATCGAGATCCGCGCCCCGGTAGAGCGAATTGACTTCGGCAAGAGCCGGGTGTTAGACAAAGGCACCTGATGAACGGACCGACCGAGGAGACGCCAGTGTCCCGCCGAATGTGTGCCAGCTGAGAAGGCCTTCCCAACGCCCTTCAGCGCCCCGGCGAGCGGCATCCGCCCCTCGTAGTTCTTCCTGCCCCCAGCCGAGCCCTCGGCACCCTTTCCTCTCTTGGAGCCACCTATGTCTTGGTCCTTCGCCACCCGTCAGATCCACGCCGGTCAGAGTCCCGACGCGGCCACCGGCGCCCGCGCCCTGCCCATCTACCAGACGACGTCCTACGTCTTCGACGACGCCGACCAGGCCGCCAACCGGTTCGCCCTCAGCGAGCTCGGCCCGATCTACACCCGCATCACCAACCCGACGAGCGAGGTCATCGAGAACCGCATCGCCGACCTCGAGGGCGGCGTCGGCGGTCTGCTCGTCTCTTCCGGCCAGTCGGCGGTCACCCTGGCGATCCTGAACGTCGCCGAGTCCGGAGACCACATCGTCTCCTCACCGAGCCTGTACGGCGGCACGCAGAACCTCTTCGCCGTGACGCTGCCCAAGCTCGGCATCGACGTGACGTTCGTCGACGACCCCGCCGACCCGGAGCAGTGGAAGGCCGCCAGCAACGAGCGCACCCGTGCGTTCTTCGGCGAGACCATCTCCAACCCCAGCTCGGACGTTTTCGACATCGCCCCGATCGCTGATGCCGCGCACGAGGTGGGGGTTCCTCTCATCCTGGACAACACGGTGGCCACCCCCTACCTCTGCCGCCCGATCGAGCACGGCGCGGACGTCGTGGTGCACTCGGCGACCAAGTACATCGGCGGTCACGGCACCTCGATCTGCGGGGTCATCGTCGACAGCGGCAACTTCGACTACGCCCAGCAGCCCGAGCGCTTCCCCGGCTTCAACACACCGGACGTGAGCTACAACGGCGTGGTGTACGCCCGCGATCTCGGAGTCGGATGCGCGCTGGGGGCCAACCTCGCCTACATCCTCAAGGCGCGCGTCCAGCTGCTGCGCGACCTCGGTCCGGCCGCCAGCCCGTTCAACGCCTTCCTGATCGCCCAGGGTCTCGAGACGCTGTCGCTGCGGATCGAGCGCCACGTGGAGAACGCCCAGGCGGTGGGGCAGTGGCTGCTGGAGCATGAGCAGGTGGAGTCGGTGTCCTACGCCGGGCTGCCGGGCCACCCCTCGCACGAGCGGGCCCAGCGGTACCTGCCCGGCGGGGCGGGGGCGGTGCTGGCCTTCGAGATCGCCGGGGGGGCCGAGGCGGGCCGCGCGTTCGTCTCCGCGCTCGAGCTGCACTCGCTGGTCGCCAACATCGGCGACGTCCGCTCGTTGGTCATCCATCCGGCCTCCACCACGCACTCCCAGCTGGGCGCGGAGGCTCAGCTGGCCGCGGGAGTGACCCCGGGTCTGGTGCGCCTGGCCGTCGGCCTCGAGCACATCGACGACATCACCGCGGACCTCGAGGCCGGGTTCATCGCCGCCAAAGGGTCCTGATGACTGTTTCTGCTGACGCGCTGCCGCCCTCTCGTGGGGCGGCAGCGCGGGTGCGCTCGGTGCGGATCGGCACCCTCGTCACCGAGACCGGGGAGGAGATCCTCGACGCCCGGATGGCGGTGCACTCCTGGGGCCGGCTCAACGACGCCGGGGACAATGCCGTGCTGGTCCTGCATGCGTTGACCGGCGACGGGCACGTCATCGGCGACCCCGGGCCGGGGCAGCCGACGCCGGGGTGGTGGCCGGGCCTGATCGGCCCGGGATGCGTCCTGGACACGGACGAGTACTGCGTCATCGCCCCGAACGTGCTCGGTGGGTGCAGGGGGTCCACCGGGCCCGGCAGTCCGGCCCCGGACGGCCGCCCGTACGGCTCGAGCTTCCCGCGGCTGAGCATCCGCGACCAGGTCGCCGCCGAGGTCGCCCTGGCCGACGCCCTGGGCATCACGAGCTTCGCCGCCGTGCTCGGGGGCTCGATGGGCGGCATGCGCGCCCTGGAGTGGGCGGTCGGCCATCCGGGCCGGGTGCGCCGGTGCCTGGCCATCGCCACCAACGCCATCGCCAGCGCGGACCAGATCGCCTGGGCCACGCCCCAGATCCAGGCGATCCGCGGTGACGTCGGGTTCGTCGGTGGTGACTACTACCCCGGCCCCGGGCCCCGCAACGGCCTGGAGGTCGCCCGACAGATCGCCCACACCACCTACCGCTCGGCCGGCGACCTGGAGGACCGCTTCGGTGCCGCGCCGCAGCTCGGCGAGGAGCCGGCCGCCGGGGGGCGGTATGCCGTCCAGTCCTACCTGCACCATCATGGTCGCAAGCTCGTGCGCCGCTTCGACGCCAATACCTACCTCGTGCTGACCGAGGCGATGAACGGCCACGACATCGGCCGGGGCCGCGGTGGGGTCGAGTCGGCGCTGCGCCGGATCACGGCGGATCTCACCGTGGCGGTGGTGAGCTCGGACCGCCTGTTCACCCCGTCCGAGGGGGCCGTCATCGCCCAGGCGCCCGCCTGCCGCGCCCTACGGGTCATCGAGTCGCCGCACGGCCACGACTCCTTCCTCATCGAGACCGAGCAGGTCTTCGCCCTGATCGCCGAGGCCCTGGGCAGCGACCCCCCACCCTTGCAGAAGGCGCAGGTTCCGGCGGGACGCGGCGCGTCGCCTCGCCGACTGGAGGCCTCCGGGCTCTGGTAGCGCCGGTCACGTCGGCCGCGTCAGTCGTGTCGGACCCGGGGCTTACCATGAGCGGACGGCGAAGGGAGGCGCGATGGAGTGGCTGCGGGAGACCCAGTGGCTGTGGTGGCTGGGCGCGGCTCTCGTTCTCGGCCTGATCGAGATCGCCTCGCTGGACCTCGTCTTCACCATGCTCGCCGCCGCCGCCGTGGCCGCGGCGGTCGCCGCCTACCTCGGCGGCGGCTTCACCGTCCAGGTGCTGACCTTCGTGGTCGCCGCGCTCATCCTGCTGGCCCTGATCCGCCCGATCCTGCTGCGCCGCCTCAACCTCACCGGCCCCGCAGTTCCCACCAACACCGACGCCAACGTCGGGCAGCGGGCCGAGGTGCTCCAGGAGGTCACCGACCGCGGCGGGATGGTCAAGCTGCGCGGTGAGGACTGGTCCGCCCGCACCGAGTCCGTGGACCTGACGATCGCGCCGGGCACCCTCGTCCAGGTGGTTCGCATCGACGGGGCGACCGCCGTGGTCGCTCCACCTTCAGACCCCGACACCAGCTCCACACCCAACCAGGAGTGAGCATGCCCCAGCCCCAAGACATCGCTTTGTACATCGTCCTCATCCTGCTGATCGCCTTCGTGGCGACCGCGGTGGCCAAGGCGATCAGGATCGTGCCGCAGGCCACGGCGATCATCGTCGAGCGGCTCGGACGCTACAACCGCACGCTGGACGCGGGTCTGCACGTGCTCATCCCCTTCATCGACAAGGCGCGCTCGAACGTCGACCTGCGCGAGCAGGTCGTGTCGTTCCCACCGCAGCCGGTGATCACCAGCGACAACCTGGTCGTCTCCATCGACACGGTCATCTACTTTCAGCCCACCGACCCCAAGGCCGCCACCTACGAGATCGCCAACTACATCCAGGGCATCGAGCAGCTCACCGTCACCACCTTGCGCAACGTCATCGGCTCACTCGACCTGGAGCAGACGCTGACCAGCCGCGACCAGATCAACGGGCAGCTGCGCGGGGTTCTGGACGACGCCACGGGACGGTGGGGAATCCGCGTCAACCGGGTCGAGCTGAAGGCGATCGACCCGCCGGCCAGCGTTCAGGACTCGATGGAGAAGCAGATGCGGGCCGAGCGCGACCGCCGCGCGGCCATCCTCAACGCCGAGGGCGTCAAGCAGTCGCAGATTCTCACCGCGGAGGGCGAGAAGCAGGCTCAGATCCTGCGCGCCGAGGGCACCGCCCAGTCGGCCATCCTGGAGGCGCAGGGTGAGGCGCGGGCGATCCTGCAGGTCTTCGACGCCATTCACAAGGGCAACCCGGACAGCAAGCTGCTGGCGTACCAGTACCTGCAGACGCTCCCGCAGATCGCCCAAGGCGAGTCGAACAAGCTCTGGGTGGTGCCGACCGAGCTGACCAAGGCACTCAGCGGCATCGGCAACGCGCTGGGGGCCGACGCCCCCGGCGGGTCGTCACTGGACGGCCCGTCGGCGGGGATCAGCGCCGACGCCGAGCCGCCCACCTCGGAGTTCGAGGTCGAGGAGCCGGCCCTGGAGGACCCGCGCGAGGCCCTGCGCCGAGCCCGGGAAGAGGCCCAGGGAGCCACCGAGGAGGCAGAGCGCAGCACCCACCGCTCCCGGCGGACAGCGCCCAGCGCGCCGTCGCCCGGCGGTGGCGGGGACCGGGGCGACGAGGGTCGTCAGCACGCGGCGCCCGCCACCGAGGAGTCGGGCGCTCCCGAGCCGTCGGCGACCACTGGCGACGAGCACAGCACGGGCCCCGGCTCGGCGTCCTAGCTGCTTCGTCGACGCCTGGCTCGCGCTGCGTCGGCGCCGCGTCGTGGCGCCCCGGGTGCGCCGCCGCCAGGGGTCTCAAGCCGGGTCGAGCCGGCCGGCCACCGCGGTGGCAATGCGTTCTGGAGGATTGGCGACGTCCTGGGTCATGCCGGGCTCGTCCGGGCCGAGGGGCTCCAGAGTGTCGAGCTGGGAGTCCAGCAGCGAGGCAGGCATGAAGTGCTCGCGACCCTGCATCCGCTCCATCAACAGGTCCTTGTCACCCACCAGATGCACGAAGAACGTCTCGCCTCCTCGGCGCAGGATGTCGCGGTAGACCGCGCGTAAGGCGGAGCAGGTGACGACGGTGGAGGTGCCTTCCTCGTCGCGACCGGCGGTCCACCCGGCCAGCTTCTCCAACCAGGGCCACCGGTCCTCGTCGACCAAGGGATCGCCGCGTTCCATCTTGGCCTTGTTCTCCGGAGGGTGGAAGTCGTCGCCCTCGGCGAACTCCCAGCCCAGCCGCTCGGCAATCGCCTTGCCGACGGTGCTCTTCCCCGATCCCGAGACACCCATGACGACCAGATGCTGTGCGTGCTCACTCATCGTCGAAACCTACGGCACGAGCATCCAGGCGAGCATCTGATCGGCGCGCCACAGCCGGGGGCGGCGGAGCCCAGCGTGGTCTCGGTGGCCGCACCGTGTCCTGCGTGTGGACGCGCTCAGGGGCGCCCTGCCGTCAGCCCGTGCGCTCCTGCCCGTGTGTGATCTGCGGCTACAGAGGCAAGTGTTGCGGTTTGGTGGGGCCGTGCCCGCCGTCTCCGGCCGGTAGGCTCAGCGCCGGATGTGACCGCACCGTGCCCGCTGGGAGACCCATGACCGACCGTCCCGTGACCGATGACCCGGTGATCGACGACCCCGACTTCGACGTCGTCCTGCTCGGCACGGACATCGGCATCTACGCCCTCGCCCGTGCCTTTCGCGAGCGCTACGGGATCGCCAGCACGGTGATCTCCCGCGTGGTGGCCGGCCCCATCGCGGACTCCCAGTTCATCGAGACCGTCGAGCTGGGCGAGCACGCGCAGCGGCAGGACACGTTGGACGAGCTGGAGCGCCAGGGGCGCGCGCGGGCCGCCGCCGGACGCACGACCCTGTTGCTGTCCAACGCCGACTCCTTCTCCCGGATGCTGAGCGACCAGGCCGAGTGGCTGCGTCAGTGGTATGTCGTGCCGGCCGTCGACGCTGCGGTGCTCGACATGGTCGCCGACAAGATCGAGTTCGACCGGGCCTGCCGCGAGATCGACATCCCGACGCCGCGGACGCTGGTGCAGGACTTCAGCGGGGCCGGCGACCCGACCTGGACCCCTGACGCGGTGGACCTGACCTACCCCGTGGTGGCGAAGCCTGCCGTGGGGGCGGCCTACGAGGGTCTGCGGTTCGAGGGCAAGAACAAGATCTTCAAGGTGGACTCCCCCGCGGAGCTGGTGACGGTCTTCCGGCGGGTCGCCGAGGCGGGGTTCCGCGATCGTTTCGTCGTCCAGGAGCTCATCCCGGGCGACGACACCGCGATGCGGTCGATCACCGCCTACGCCGACCAGTTCGGCCGGGTCACACTGCTGGCGACAGCCCAGGTGCTGCTGCAGGAGCACCAGCCGCTGGCCATCGGTAACCCGGCCGCGATGATCACCACCCCCTACCCCGAGCTGATGGACCAGGCCGAGCGAATGCTGACCCACGTCGGATACCACGGGTTCGCCAACTTCGACGTCAAGCTGGACCCGCGTGACGGGGTGATGAAGTTCTTCGAGATGAACCCCCGCATCGGGCGGAACAACTTCTACGTCACTGCAGCGGGCGCCAACGTCGCCGAGTTCATCACCACCGATCTGATCCAGCACGAGCGCCACGAGCCCGTGGTGGTGCGCAACGAGATCCTCTACTGCGTCCTGCCGATGTTCCTGCTGCGGCGCTACCTCAGCCCCGAGCTGAAACAGCTGGTGAAGCGGGTCACACGACAGGGCGTCTTCCACCCGCTCGTCACCAAGGACTCGCTCAAACGCAAGCTGTACGTCGCGGCCGCGAAGGCGAACTACGTGCGCAAGTACGCCCGCTACTACCCCAAGCAGACCGAGTCCGGGTTCTGAGCGGCTCATTCACTCCTGACGCCGTCGGCTCCCTAGACTGCCTGTCATGGGCAGGGTGCGAGCGGGGCGTCGCGGGGGTGGGGCCGTCATCGGCGCGGTAGTCCTCGTCGCCGCCACCGCCCTGACCGCCTCAGCGCACGACGAGCTCACCGGCACCACTCCCGCCGACGGCGCCAGCGTGGACCCGGACACCGCCGAGGTGCGGTTGGAGTTCAGCGGCGCCGTCGCCGAGGTGGGCACGGTGGTCGAGGTCACCGGCCCGGACGGCGCGGCCACGCAGGGTGAGCCCGAGATCGACGGAACCGCCGTCGTGCAGCCCGTGGAGGAGGACCTCCCCCCGGGGCCGTACACCGTCCGGTGGCGGGTGACTTCCCAGGACGGGCACCCCATCTCCGGCGACTTCAGCTACACCGTGGTGGGCGAGGCGAGCCCGACGACCTCGTCGGACCCCGCCACCCAGGAGCCGCCGACCGCGGACTCCGAGTCCGACTCCGCAACGGCGGTTCCGACCGGGGACGACGCCGCGGTGGAGTCGGCCGGCACGGACCACGCCGCCGACACCGCCGCCGCCCCTGCCCAGGGCGACGACTCCGCCGACTCGTCCCCGCCGTGGTGGGTCTGGGCTGTCCTCGCGCTCGCGGTGCTCACCGTCGGCGGTCTCGGAGCCGTCGCGGTGCGGCGCCGCTGAGGAGGCCGCACACTCGCCGAACCGGCGCTACACGGCCTCTGCTGCTGGGGCCTGTCAGCCGCAGGGGCATGCGCTCGCTGGTCGGCGACTCATGTACCGTAGGGCGCACGATTCATACCCATCCCCGGGCTGCTGCGCAGTCAGGGACGGCACCGTGGTGCCCCCTGAGAGCGATGCACCCCGGCAGACGCACGAGGGGGTCACGCCATGGGGCGCGGCCGGGCTAAAGCCAAGCAGACCAAAGTTGCGCGGAGACTGAAGTACTACTCTCCCGACACCGACCTCACGGCGCTGGAGCGTGAGCTGAAGGGCAGCGAGGACGAGGGTCCCTCGTCACCCGCCCTGTCGGAGGGAGAGCCGGACGACGCCGCCGAGTACCACGGCCGTAACGGTCGTACCGTCGAGGACTCCGACCCCTGGTCGCGCCACGACGAGGCCAACGGCGCGGTGCCCGAGGACACGGCGGCGGAGCGGCAGACGCGCCCGGCGCCCAACCCCGGTTCGTGGATGAAGAAGCGCGCCTGAGCCCTCAGCGGTAGTCGCCGACCAACTTCGCGGAGCCGCCGTGGGTGCCCTTGGTGCCCTGCACCGCACCCGCGGGCGGAGTCTCGGTCGCGGACACCGTCCCCAGGGCCCACGCCCCGATGCCGTGGTCGGCGCACCGGCGCACCGCGGCGGCCACGTCCGCGCCAGGCAGGATCACCACGAAGCCCACACCCATGTTGAGCGTGCCCTCGAGGTCCTCGAGCGGCACCTGACCCCACCGCTGAACGGCGTCGAAGACGGGAGCCGGGGTCCAGGTGCGGCGCTCCATCGTCACGTGCAGGCCCGGCGGCAGGACCCGGGCGACGTTCGCCGCCAGGCCACCTCCGGTGATGTGCGACAGCGCGTGGACGCCAACATCGGTGGCGTCGATGAGCTCGCGCAGCACGGGGGTGTAGATGCGGGTCGGCTCGAGCAGCTCCTCACCCAGCGAGCGGCCGATCTCATCGACGTGCTGCTCCAGGCGCAGTCCCGCCCGAGCCACCACGCGGCGCACCAGCGAGTATCCGTTGGAGTGCAGCCCGGAGGAGGCCAGTGCGAGCACGACGTCATCTGAGGCGACTCGCTCCGGCCCCAGGATGCGGCTGCGCTCGACCACGCCCGTCGCGGCGCCGGCCAGGTCGTACTCCGTAGGGTCCAGCAGGCCCGGATGCTCGGCCGTCTCACCTCCGACGAGAGCCACACCGGCCTGGGCGCATCCGTCCGCGATCCCCTTCACGATGGCCGCCGTTCGTGCGGGCACAACCCGACCGCAGGCGATGTAGTCGGTCATGAACAACGGCTCGGCTCCGCACACGACGATGTCGTCGACCACCATCCCGACGAGGTCGATCCCGATGGTGTCGTGAGCGTCCAGAGCCTGGGCGACGGCGACCTTCGTGCCGACGCCGTCGGTGCTGGTGGCGAGCACCGGGTGTGTCATGGACCCGAGTGCGGCGGCATCGAACAGGCCCGCGAAGCCGCCGAGGCCCCCCACGACCTCGGGCCGGGTGGCTGCGGCGAGCGCCCCCTTCATCAGGTCCACGGCACGATCCCCGGCCTCGGTGTCGACGCCGGAGTCGGCGTAGGTCAGCGGCGGAGCCGGGTCTGGTGCCTCGGGTCCGTCCTCAGCCCTCACGGGCGGCTCAGAGCATCGGAGGCACCGACGGCCGAGCCGACCCGCACGCCGTCGATGTCGTGCACCCCCCGTGGCGCTCCCGCCTCGTTGCCCGGCTCGCCCAGCTGCTCTACGTCGAGAGTGCCGACGTCCGTCGGGTCGGAGCCGGCGTGGACCGGGAACTCCAACTCCAGCACATCCTTGCCGATGTTGTCCTCCGGGATGCCGATGGGGTACTGGCCGGAGAAGCACGCCGTACAGAGCTCGTCGGCACGCTGCTCGGTGGCCGTGACCATGCCGGACTCGCTGATGTATCCCAGCGAGTCCGCCCCGATGGAAGCGCGAATGTCGTCCGTGTTCAGGCCGTTGGCCACGAGCTCGGCCCGAGTGGCGAAGTCGATCCCGTAGAAGCACGGCCATCGCACCGGCGGGGAGGAGATCCGCACGTGCACCTCGGCGGCTCCGGCCTCACGCAACATCCGCACCAGGGCCCGTTGCGTGTTGCCGCGCACGATGGAGTCGTCGATGACGACCAGCCGCTTTCCGCGGATCACGTCGCGCAACGGGTTGAGCTTGAGCCGGATGCCCAGCTGGCGAATGGTCTGGCTGGGGGCGATGAAGGTGCGGCCGACGTAGGCGTTCTTCACCAGCCCGGCTCCGTAGGGGATGCCGGACGCTTCGGCGTACCCGATGGCGGCGGGTACACCCGACTCCGGCGTCGGCATGACCATGTCCGCCTCGACCGGATGCTCGGCGGCGAGCTGGCGGCCCATCTCGACCCGGCTCTCGTGCACCGAGCGACCGTTCAGCGAGGTGTCGGGGCGGGCGAGGTAGACGTACTCGAACACACAGCCCTTGCGCGCCGTCTCCGCGAAGCGGCGGCTGCGTAGCCCTTGCTCGTCGATGGCCAGCAGCTCACCCGGCTCGACCTCGCGGACGAAGCTGGCGCCGACGATGTCCAGCGCCGCCGTCTCCGAGGCCACGACCCAACCGCGCTCGAGGCGCCCCAGTACGAGCGGCCGGACCCCTTGGGGGTCACGGGCGGCGTACACCGTCTGCTCGTCGCAGAACACCAGGGAGAAGGCACCCCGCAACATGGGGAGCACCTCCATCGCCGCGCTCTCCAGGGTCTGGTCCTCATCGGAGGTGAGGAGGCCGGTGATCAGCGCGGTGTCGGTGGTGTTGCCGCGACCGACCTCGCCGGCCGAGTAGCGCAGGGCGCCTCCGTGGCGTTCGGCCAGGACCTGGCGCAGCTCGGCGGAGTTGATCAGGTTGCCGTTGTGGGCCAGCGCCACGGTGCCGCCGCTGGTGCCGTCGAGCGTGGGCTGCGCGTTCTCCCAGGAGCTGCGGCCCGTGGTCGAGTACCGGCAGTGGCCGATGGCCAGGTGCCCCCGCAGCGAAGCCAGGCTCGACTCGTCGAACACCTGGGCCACGAGGCCGACGTCCTTGAAGACCAGCAGCGAGCGCCCGTCGCTGGTGGCGATCCCGGCCGCCTCCTGCCCTCGGTGCTGGAGGGCGTAGAGACCGAAGTAGGTGAGCTTGGCGACCTCGTCGTCCGGCGCCCAGACACCGAAGACTCCGCAGGCGTCCTGCGGGAGGGACTCATCAGGGAGGAGGTCGTGCGTCAGGCGTCCGTCGGGTCGAGCCACCTTGTCAGTCTCGCATCCCTCACATCCTGCGCAAACTGCTCCACTCGGCGATGAGGTAGAGCACCGCCGCGACGAACCCGCCGACCAAGGCACCCGCACCGGCCATCACGACCACCTCCTGCCCGGGGGAAGCCACCTGCGAGCTCGGCCCGCTCACCGACAGCACGACCCCCAGGATGAGGCCGATGAGGGCACCGGTGACCAGGAACGGGACCATCCTGGGCCCCCGCCGGCGCGCTCCCACCGGCGTGACGTGCTCGCGGTCCACTCGGGGGTCTTGCTCTTGGTTCACGACTCCAGGTTACGCCCGCTCGGACCGGGCGCAGCCGGAAGGTCGATCTGGTCGAGGACGGCCAGCGGAGCGCGGTAGGGGTCGCTCTCGCGCGGCCGGTGGACGACCACGTCGGTGAAGCCGAGCTCGTGTGCCCGGCCGACCTGCTCGGCGAAGAAGCCGGCACTGCGCAGAGCCGGGACACCGCTGGCGTCCAGGGACAGGTAGCGGTCGGCGGGCCGGTCCGCACGTGTCCCGTCACGCTGGGTCTCCGTCTCGATCTCGGTGTACCGCCGGCTGATCTCCTCGATGCCGCGCCACCACTGCTCCACCCGTGCGGTGTCGTGCTCGTCCGGGTCGACCTGGCCGACCGGGCCGGTCGTCATCCATCCGTCGCCGTACCGGGCTGCGAGTGCCATCGCTCGAGGTCCGTTCGCAGCCACCACGAAGGGCACCCGGGGCTGCTGCACGCAGCCGGGCCGGTTGCGGGCGTCCCGGGCGCCGAAGAACTCGCCGCTGTGGTCGACGTGGTCCTCACGCAGCACCCGGTCGAGCAGGGGGACGAACTCACGGAAGCGCCGGGAACGCTGTCCGCGGGTGAGGCGGTGGCCCAGGATCTCGGCGTCGAGGTCACCGCCGGCGCCCAGACCCAGCAGCAGCCGTCCGCGGCTCACGTCGTCCACCGTCAGCACGTCGCGCATGAAGGTCACCGGATGGCGGAAGTTCGGCGAGGCCACGAACGTCCCCAGGCCGATGCGCTGGGTGACCGATCCCGCCAACCCCAGCGTCACCATCGTCGAGTGCCACGGCGAGTCCGGCAGCCCGGCCCAGGTCAGGTGGTCGTAGGTCCACGCGTGGTCGAAGCCACGCTCCTCCGCGTCCCGCCACAGCGGCTCGGCCTGGACCCAGGAGTGCTCGGGAAGGATGCAGATGCCGTAGCGCACCGGACCAGACTAGGGGCCGCAGGAGCGAAGCGACGCTCCCTTGGCGCAGCGCCACGACGACGAGGACCTGCCGCGGAAGGCATGACGCCGGGGGTCACTCAGCAGATGTGAGGGGCAGGAAGGCGGAGAGGTCCGCCCGCTGCCCGCTGGCCCGGATCGCTCCTGCCTGCGCGGCCTGCTCCCAGCGTTGCCGGCCGGTCGCGAGCATCAGCCACGTCTGCGCGTCGGTCTCCACCACGTTCGGCGGGGTCCCCCGGGTATGACGCGGCCCCTCGAGGCACTGGACCGCGCCGAAGGGCGGCACGCGCACCTCGACGGTGCGGCCCGGCGCGCGTGCCGCAAGCTCCTCCAGGCTGTAACGGACTGCGGTCGCCCGTACCTGCCGCCCCAGCCGTGCCAGGTCACCGGCCCGGGCGCAGGCGGCGAGCGCCTCTTGTCCCTGGGCGAGGGGCACCCGCCTGCGTGCCGGCACCGGATCAGTCCACCGGGTCCCGCTCGATCGGGCACGACATGCACCGGGGGCCGCCGCGACCGCGGCCGAGCTCGCCGCCGGCGATCTCGAGCACCTCGACACCCTGGGAGCGCAGGTAGTCGTTGGAGACGGTGTTGCGCTCGTAGCCCACGACGACGCCCGGTTCCAGCGCCAGCACGTTGCACCCGTCGTCCCACTGCTCGCGAGCGGCCTGCGCCGGGTCCTGGTCCGCGGCGAGCACTCGCAGGCCCTGCAGTCCCAAGGAGCGGGCGATGACCCGCTCTGCCTCGCCGGCCTGGTGCGACTCGACCCGTACCTGCACCTCACCGTCCCGCTCGGTGCCGGCGGTGAGCGTCCAGCACGGCAGATCCGGCAGCCCCAGGTAGCGAGTGAAGGTCTCCTGGTCCACCATCGTCATGACCGTGTCCAGGTGCATCACGGCCCGGGACTTCGGCATGTCGAGGGCCACCACCGTGTGGATCTCCCCCGAGCCGAGCATCCGCGCGGCCAGACGCTCCACTCCCTGGGGCGTCGTCCGCTCACTCAGACCGACGAGCACCGTGCCGCGCCCGGGCACCAGGATGTCACCCCCCTCGGCGGTGGCGGGGCCGCCGTCGAGACCGTGGCTCCACCACCGGGGCGGGTGTTCGGTGAACATCGGGTGGTAGGTGTAGATCGCCTCGTAGTGGACGGTCTCGCGACGCCGCGCCTTCTTGTGCATCGAGTTGACCGCGACGCCGTCGTAGGCCCACGCCGAGGTGTCGCGAGTGAACAGGTGGTTGGGCAGCGGCGCGAGCACCGACTCGTGTCCGGCCAGCTGGTCGAGGACCACCGAGGTGGGGCGCTCGATGCGCTCGAGCGCCTCGGCCTTGGTGATGCCGCCGACGAGGAACCTGGCCAGGTCGGCGTCGCTCATCTCGTCGAACATCTGACGCAGCTGCTCGGCGGCCAACGGCCCGACGTGACGCTCGTCCAGGGACTCCGCCAACACCGCTGCGCGCGCAGCCGGGACGGCCAGCGTCTCCCGCAGGAGGACGTCGAAGTGGTGCACCGTGACACCGCGGGCCTGCATCACCTCGACGAAGCCGTCGTGCTCGGCCTGGGCCCGCTCGACCCACAGGATCTCGTCGTAGAGGTAGCGGTCCTTGTTCTCCGGGGTGAGCCGGTGCATCTCCAGGCCGGGCCGGTGCACGATGACCTGTCGCAGCCGACCGACCTCGGAGCCCACGTGCAGCGTCATCGCCGTGCCTTTCCCTCGACAGTGGTGCCTCATCCTGTCATCGCCGAAGGTCATCCGACAGCACTCTGGCCGGGGCCGGCGCGACGGGCGGCTACGCCCGGCATCGAGGGACCCCCCGCGCACCTGGAAGAGCCCACCTGCCCTTGCTGCATTCCTGCCCTGGGGGAGTTCAGTGGGGTACCACCACACGGGGGGCCGAGGACCAGTGTAGGGGCCCACTGGAGGAGCGATCCACCGAGAAGCCGTCGACCTCTCCTCACCGGCGCCGGGCATGCAATAGGGTGGGACGGAGAAGACGGGGGCGTGGGCCGGGGCACGGGCACACGGGGGCAGCAGGGCGTCCGTGGGTATGACCTCAGCGTGGTCACGCCTCCCCGGCAGGGAGGCCCACCCGATGAACGACCGCTCGACCGCCACCGACGGCCACGGCGCTCCCCCGGCGTTCACCGAGCGCCTGGGCATGGTCGAGGTGCCGAGCCTTCGTCTCTCGGAGCACGGCGCCGAGCCCGAGGTGGCCTACCGGTTCATCCACGGCGAGGTGATGCTCGACGGCAACGCGCGCCTCAACCTGGCGACGTTCGTGACCACATGGATGGAGCCGCAGGCCGAGCGCCTCCTGTCCGAGTCGTTCGACAAGAACATGATCGACAAGGACGAGTATCCGTCGGCGGCCGAGATCGAACGCCGGTGCGTGAACATCGTGGCCGACCTCTTCCACGCCGAAGGGCTGTCGGAGACCGACGCGACCTCGGCGACCGGCGTCTCCACGCTCGGGTCGTCGGAGGCGGTGATGCTCGCCGGGTTGGCGATGAAGTGGCGCTGGCGGGCGGCTCGGAAGTCGGCCGGCCAGAACGCGACGACACCGAAGCTGGTGCTGGGGACCAACGTGCAGGTCGTCTGGGAGAAGTTCTGCCGCTACTTCGACGTGGAGCCGGTCTACCTCCCGATGGAGCCGGGGCGCTATGTGGTCACACCCGAGCAGGTGCGCGCGGCGGTCGACGAGGACACCATCGGGGTCGTCGCCATCCTGGGCACCACCTTCACCGGCGAGCTCGAGCCGATCACCGAGATCGCGGCCGTGCTGGACGAGGTAGCTCAGGACGGCCCGGACGTCCCCCTGCACGTGGACGCGGCCAGTGGGGGCTTCGTCGTGCCGTTCCTCCAGCCCGACCTGGAGTGGGACTTCCGGAACCCGCGGGTGGTGTCGATCAACGTGAGCGGTCACAAGTACGGCCTGACCTACCCGGGAATCGGCTTCGTCGTCTGGCGCTCGCCGGAGTACCTCCCTGAAGACCTCGTGTTCCACGTGAACTACCTGGGCGGGGACATGCCCACCTTCACGCTGAACTTCTCCCGCCCGGGCAACCAGGTCATCGGCCAGTACTACAACTTCGTCCGGCTCGGCCGCCAGGGGTACCGCACGATCATGGAGTCGCTACGCGCCTCGGCCGAGCGGCTCGCGGGCCATATCGAGGCCGTGGACGGACTGAGGCTCATCACGAACGGCAGCGCCATCCCGGTGTTGACGTTCGCCTGCGAGGGCGACCCGGGCTTCACGGTGTTCGACATCTCGCACGAGCTGCGGGCGCGCGGCTTCCAGGTGCCCGCCTACACCATGCCCGCCGAGGCCGAGGAGGTCGCGGTCCTGCGCGTGGTGATCCGCGAGGGGTTCAACGCAGACCTGACCCATCGGCTGGGCGTGGCCATCGCCGAGGTCGTGGCCCACCTCAGGACGGAGCCGGGGTCGAGGTCCCGGCCCGGCGCCTTTGCGCACTGACCCTTCGCCGCGGTCACGGCTGCGTGGTACGCCGTCGATTTCGACGGCCGAGAGTGCTCGCGATACCCTCGCACCGGAGGATTCGCATAGTGGCCTAGTGCGCACGATTGGAAATCGTGTTGGGGATGAAACCCCTCGCGGGTTCAAATCCCGCATCCTCCGCCCGATGGCGGACCGCCTGGTTCCCCGCCCCGCCCTGCCTCGCCTCGTAGAGTCGGGCCCATGATCTTCAAGGGGGTGGGGGACGGTCGTCCCTACCCCGATCACGGCCTCGGCTGTCCGTCCGACTGGGCGCAGCTCGCACCCCGGATGATCTTGCTCGAGGACCTCATCACCACGCGCGCTGAGCTCGACCTGCGGGCCCTGCTGGCCGAGGACTCGACCTTCTACGGCGACATCTTCTGTCATGTGGTGCAGTGGCACGGCGAGTACTACCTCGAGGACGGTCTGCACCGCGCGTTGCGGGCTGCGCTGCACGGTCGTCCGGCCGTGCACGGGCGTGTCCTGAACCTGGACTGATCGGTGCTGCCACTAGCGTGACGGCATGGCGTATGTGCGGACCGGAGGCATGTCCACGGCCGCACGGCGCAAGCGACGGCGGACCGCCCTGGTGTTGACCGCCCTGACGCTGATGCTGGTGCTGGTCTTCGTGTACGCCGTCGCCTACTACCAGGGCTGGCTCGGTGGCTCGGACACTGCGGCGGACACGGACCAGGTGACCGCGACCGCCCCACCACTGCAGCCCTCCGACGTCCGGGTGAACGTCTACAACGCCAAGGGGGAACCGGGGCTGGCGGGCCGGACCTCCGAGGAGCTCGGGTCACGGGGCTTCGTCATCGACGCGGTCGACAACGACCCTCAGGACGCCTCCATCGAGCACAGTGCCGACATCCGCCACGGCCCCGACGGCCTTGAGGCCGCCGAGCTGATGCAGCAGTCGGTGCCGGGGTCCGAGCTGGTGGCCGACGAGCGGGAGAGCGCCGAGATCGACCTCGTGCTCGGGGACGGCTTCGAGCAGCTGGCGCCGGCCGAGACGGAGCAGACATCCGAACCCGAGGCCACCGATGGCTGAGGCGCAGCGCATCGTCTCGTTGCTGCCCTCGGCCACCGAGATCCTCTTCGCTCTGGGCGCGGGCGAGGACGTGGTCGGCGTGACCTTCGAGTGCGACGAGCCCGCACACGCCCGGCAGCAGGCCACGGTGGTGTCCACCTCCTCGCTGCCGCAGGCGGTCGGCTCCCGCCCCCTGACTCCCGCCGAGATCGACGCCGCCGTCCGGGCCCGGCTGAGCGCCGGCGAGGACCTCTACCATCTGGACCGGGCCGCCCTGGCCGGGCTCGATGCCGATCTGGTGGTCACCCAGGACCTGTGCGCTGTCTGCGCCGTCGACGTCTCGGAGGTCCACGAGGCCCTGGCCTACCTGGGCTGCGACGCCGAGGTGCTGACCACCGACCCCCATCGCCTGCACGAGGTGCTGGACAGCATCATCCAGATCGGGGCCCGATGCGGACGGGAGCCGGCGGCGCAGGCTCTGGTGGCCTCGCTGTCCGCGCGGCTGTCGCGCCTTGCCGGGGCCCCCGCCGTCGACGCTCCGGCGGTCGCGGTCCTGGAGTGGACCGACCCGCCCTTCGCCCCCGGGCACTGGGTGCCGGAGATGGTAGGCGTGGCCGGCGGTCGCAGCGTGCTGGGAGCCGCGGGTGAGCGGTCGGTGCCGACCACCTGGGAGCAGGTCACGCGCGCCGAGCCGGACATCGTCGTGGTGGCACCGTGCGGCTACGACCTGGCCAGCTCCGTGGCCGTGACCACCGGGTTGCTCGACGGCGGTCCTCTCGCCGCAGTGTTGCGTTCGGCCCCGTTCCCACCCGAGGTGTGGGCGGTCGACGCCAACGCGTCCTTCGCCCGGCCCGGGCCCCGCCTCGTGGACGGAGTCGAAGCCCTCGCCGCCATCGTGCAGCCGGCCCGACACGGCCTGCCGGATCCCGCCATTGCCCAGCGCTGCACGGCATCTCGGCTCTAGGATCAGCAGCATGACGGACCTGACGCTTCGGCTGAGCCGGACGATCGACGCCGCTCCCGCGGCCGTCTGGGACGTGCTCACCGACCTCACGCGGTCTGCGGAGCGGCTCTCTGGGGTGGAGTCGGTGCAGATCATGACCCCGGGGCCGTACGCGGTGGGCACCCGCTGGCGCCAGACCCGGTCGTTCTTCGGCCGCTCCTCCACCGAGGAGATGTGGGTGCGCCAGAACCACCCCCTGCGCTACACGGTCATCGAGTCGGGGGAGGGCGAGGCCACCTTCCGCACCGTCTGGCAGCTGGAGCCGATCGAGAGCCTCGACGATGACGGTCGCTGCCCCACCACCAGCCTGACGGTGACGTTCACGGCGACCGCCGGCACCTCGGCGCTGGGCCGGGCGGCCAGCGCCGTTCTCGGACCGGTCGGCCTGCGGGCCACCCGCCGGGCTCTGCACCGGGACCTGGACGACATCGCGGCCGCCGCGCAGGACTACCCTCGCCAAGAGAGCCATCCCGAAGGCGCTTGAGCCGCGCTCAGTCTGAGCTGCCCTCCTCGGCGGCCTCGCGGCCCGCGTCCTGCTGCTCGCTCCCGTACGTCTCGCCGACGACATCGTGCAGGACCGCTGCCGCCTGAACCAGGCCCAGGTGCGAGAAGGCCTGCGGAAAGTTGCCCATCTGTCGCCCGGCTTCCACGTCGTACTCCTCGGCGAGGAGCCCGACGTCGTTGCGCAGCGCCAGCAGGCGATCGAACAGCTCGACCGCCTGCTTGGTGCGGCCCATCAGCGCGTAGGCCGTCACGAGCCAGAAGCAGCAGATGAGGAACGGGTGCTCATCACCCGCCAACCCGTCGTCGCCGGCGGTGGCGCGGTAGCGCAGGACGAGCCCGTCGCGGAGCAGGTCGCGCTCAATCCGGTCCACCGTGCCAACGAACCGGGGGTCGTCGGCCTCGATGAAGCCCACGGTCGGCAGCAACAGCAGGGAGGCGTCGACCTCTTCGGTCTCGTAGTGCTGGACGAAGGAGTTGATCTCCTCGTTGAAGCCATAGGTCATCACCTCCTCGCGCACCCGGTCGCGCAGCTCGGCCCAGTACTCCTCCGGACCCTCCAGCCCGTGGTCGCGGATCGCCGCGAGGCCCCGGTCCAGCGCCACCCAGATCATCACCCGGGAGTGGGTGAAGTAGTGCGCGTCGCCTCGCATCTCCCACAGGCCCCGGTCCTTCTCGCGCCAGTCCTCGGCCAGTCCCTCCAGGAGCAGGCGCTGGAGCTCCCAGGAGTCGTCGAACTCCTCGACCCCCTCCTTCCGCAGCATCTCCAGCGCGTTCATCAGCTCGCCCAGGACGTCGCTCTGGCGCTGTCCGACGGCGGCGTTGCCCACGCGCACGGGCGTCGACCCCTCGTACCCCGGCAGGTGGTCGAGCTCACGCTCGCTCATCTCGCGCGAGCCGTCGACGGTGTACATGATCTGCAGCTCGGACGGGTCGCCGGCCGCCGCCCGCAGCAGCCAGTCCCGCCACAGCGCGGAGCGCTTGCTGAAGCCCCAGCTGAGCAGCGCCTCGACAGTGAGGGCGGCGTCACGCAACCAGCAGAACCGGTAGTCCCAGTTGCGCTCGCCGCCGAGGTCCTCCGGCAGGGAGGTCGTCGGCGCCGCCACGATGCCTCCGGTCTCGGCGTGGGTCAGCGTGCGAAGCACCAGCAGCGAGCGGGTGATGGCGTCGGCGTAATTGCCGCCGGGCCGGCAGTCCTCGAGCCAGTCTCGTGACTCGTCGATGGCCTGCTCGATGAAGTCCTCGATGTGCAGCGGCTCCGGGATGGGCGTGTACGACGGGCTCCACGCCATGCAGAAGACGTGCGTCTCCCCTTCCCCGACGTCGAACTCGTCGACGTGCCGCTCGTCGTTCGGCGCCGGCAGGCGCGGCCCACGCAGCACGAAGCGGTCAGGCCCAGCCACAGCCACGAGGGCGTGCTTCCCTCCGTAGTCGCTGTCGTCGGCCACGTGGCGCACCCAGGGGACCGTCTTGCCGTAGCCCAGGCGCACGATCCACTCGTGGCGCATGTTGACCGTGCCCTCCAGACCCTCGATCCGTCGGATCAGGTCGGCCCGGTTGTCCTCCGCCGGCATGACGTCGGTGACGCGCACCCGGCCGGACGCCGTGGTGTGGATGGTCTGCAGTACGACGGTGCCCTCGACGTAGGAGCGGGTGGTCTCGGTGACCTCGGTCGGCGCCAGGAGCCAGCGGCCGTGGCTGTCGTCGCCCAACAGGGCGGCGAAGCAGGCCGGGGAGTCGAAGTTCGGCAGACACATCCAGTCCACCGAACCGGCGCGGGAGATCAGGGCCGCAGTGTGCCGGTCCCCCACGAGGGCATAGTCCTCGATCGGCTTCGACATAGGGCCAAACTAGGCCATGGCGCCCGATCGCGCCTGCGAATCGCGGACCGCCCTCACCGGGTTCCTCCGGCAAGGGCGGTCCACTGCGGCGGTGGCGGTGGGATTTGAACCCACGGAGGAGTCGCCCCCTCACGCGCTTTCGAGGCGCGCTCCTTAGGCCGCTCGGACACGCCACCGCTGGAGAGGCTACCGGAGGCGCCGGGGGTGGAAAAACTCCGTCAGCACCGCTGCACACTCTGCCTCCAGCACTCCGGCCACGATCTCAGGGCGGTGCAGGCTGGACCGGTCCCGTGGCAGGTCCCACACCGACCCGCAGGCACCGGCCTTGTCGTCGAAGGCGCCGAAGACGACGCGGTCCACCCGGGCCGCAACCGCCGCCCCGGCACACATCACACACGGCTCCAGGGTCACCACCAGGGTGCATCCCTCCAACCGCCAGGCTCGCCGCGCGGCCCCCGCCTCTCGCAGGGCGAGCACCTCGGCGTGACCGGTCGGGTCGGCGTCCCGCTCGCGCCGGTTGTGTCCTCGACCGAGCCGCTCTCCGGTCTCGTCGACCACCACGGCTCCCACGGGCACGTCGGCGCTGGCACTGCTGCTGCCGGCCGCCGCCTGGGCCAGCGCCTGGCGCATCCACCCGGCGAACACGCCGGAGGACCAGCGCCCGCGCTCACCTCGCTCCGCTGCCGGCTCGCCCTCCACGCTCACGGGGTAAGTTTCCCGTATGCGCGTCCACGTCGCCGACCATCCGTTGATCGCCCACAAGCTGACGTACCTGCGCGACCAGCGCACCGACACCCCGACGTTCCGCCGTCTCACCGACGAGCTGGTGATGCTGCTGGCCTACGAGGCCACCCGGGAGGTGCGTACCGCCTCCTTCGACATCGAGACGCCGGTGACCGCCACCACGGGCGTACGCCTGGCCACCCCCAAGCCCATGGTCGTGCCGATCCTGCGCGCCGGCCTGGGCATGCTCGACGGGATGATGCGGATGGTGCCGACCGCCGAGGTCGGCTTCCTGGGCATGGTTCGCAACGAGGAGACCCTGGAGGCCCATACCTACGCGAACCGGCTCCCCGAGGACCTGGACCAGCGCCAGTGCTACCTGCTGGACCCCATGCTGGCCACCGGAGGCACCCTGGCCGCGGCCATCCACTACCTCGTGGAACGCGGCGCCGACGACATCACCGCGGTCACGCTGCTCTCGGCCCCCGAGGGTATCGAGACCCTGCGTGAGCGGGTGGCCGGCATCGAGCCACCGGTGCGGCTGGTGACCGGCGCGATCGACGAGCGCCTCAACGAGCAGGGCTACATCGTGCCCGGTCTCGGTGACGCCGGAGACCGCCTGTACGGCGTGGTCTGAACCGGCATGCCGCCGCGCCGACGCGGGCCGAGCCACCGCAGCGCCATCGAGCCCTTCCACGTGATGGAGGTGCTCAAGGAGGCAGGAACGCGTCAACGCACCCACGGTGACCTGCTGCTGATGTGCGTGGGCCAGCCCTCCACCCCGGCCCCGCGGGCCGTGCGGGAGGCCGCGGTCACCGCTCTGGAGAGCCATACGCTGGGCTACACCGACGCCACCGGCCTTCCCGAGCTGCGCGAGGTCATCGCCGGCCACCACCGCCAGTGGTACGGCCTGGAGGTGACGGGTGAGGACGTCATGGTCATGACCGGCTCCTCCGGAGTCTTCTCCACGCTCTTCCTCGCCGCGTTCGAGGCCGGCGACACGGTGGCCATGGCCCGGCCCGGCTACCCGGCCTACCGCAACAGCCTCTCGGCCCTGGGATGCCGGGTGCTCGAGCTCGACTGCGGGCCGGGCACGGGCTACCAGCCGACCGTGGCCATGCTGGAGGCGCTGAGCGAGCCTCCGGCCGGACTCATCGTGGCCAGCCCGGCCAACCCGACGGGGACGGTGATCGCCGCCGAGGAGCTGGCCGCGATCGCGCGCTGGTGCGAAGAGCACGGATGCCTGCTCATCAGCGACGAGATCTACCACGGCATCACCTACGGGACGTCGGCGACCAGCGCGTGGCAGACCTCCCGGGCGGCGGTCGTCGTGGGATCGGTGAGCAAGTACTTCTCGATGACGGGATGGCGGCTGGGTTGGGCGCTGGTCCCGCCGCACCTGCGACGCTCGATGGAGGTGCTCGCCCAGAACCTCACGATCTGCCCTCCGGCGGTGTCCCAGCACGCGGCCATGGCGGCCTTCGGCCAGGACGCGCGGCCCGAGCTGGAGGGCCACGTGCGCCGGTACGCCGAGAACCGGGACGTGCTCACCGCGGCGCTTCCCACGCTGGGGCTCGGGCCGGCGCTGGTGCCGGACGGCGCGTTCTACGTATGGGCCGACATCGGCCATCTGACGCAGGACTCGGTGGCCTGGTGCCAGGGGGTCCTGGCCGAGACCGGGGTGGCCCTGACCCCGGGTGTGGACTTCGACGTCGCCGCTGGCCACAGGACGGTCCGGCTCAGCTTCTCCGTCAGCACTGAGGAGGTGACCGAGGCGGTACGGCGGCTCTCGGCTTCGGCGTGGCTATCCGGCTAGGGCGCAGCAGGGCTGCGATGATGACGCTGTTCTATGACGTACCCACCGCACCGAGGAGCCCACGATGCCGCCGACGATCAAGAAGATCATCTTGTGGCTCCTCTTCGGGTTCCTGATCTACGCCATCATCACCAGTCCGGACCGCGCGGCTGACATCGTCTCGGCCTTCTGGGACATCATCGCTGACGGCTTCCGCAACATCGGGCGGTTCTTCGAAGAGCTCATGAGGTAGTCATGCTCGGCTTCTCCGCCACCGCCGAGTCCGGCGTCAAGGTCAGCAGCCGCATTCTCGAGCGCTACGTGCTGCGGGGGGAGCAGGTCGAGGTCGCGACTCGGCAGCACTGGGCCCGGTTGGGCGAGCCGGCCGCCACGGTCGTGATCGGGTTCTTCATCGTCGCGTGGACCTCCTCCGGGCTGGAGCGGGCGTTCGGCGAGTTCGGGCTGTACCTGTGGTGGGTGTGGTTCGGTCTCATCTTCCGGCTGATGTGGAAGATGCTGGAGTGGCGCAACGAATGGTTCGTCGCGACCGACAAGCGCCTACTGCTGACCTACGGGTTGTTCACCCACAAGGTGGCGATGATGCCGCTGGGCAAGGTCACCGACCTCAACTACGGACGGTCCGTCGTCGGCCGCTTCCTCGGCTACGGCACCTTCACCCTGGAGTCGGCCGGCCAGGACCAAGCCCTGCGCCAGATCAACTGGCTCCCCGACCCGGACCAGACCTACCGGCGCATCTGCGACATCATCTTCGGCCCCCAGGGTCACGACAGCGACGACTCGCTGGCCCATTCCGGGCAGCGACGTCGCCCCCCTGCCCCGGAGCCACCCCGTGCCCGATTCCCTTCCCGGCGCATCGCGGCGGACTCGGAACGGCAGGAGGAGCGTCGCGACGGCGAGGACGACGACGCCTGGATCACCGACAGCCAGCGGGCCGCACAACAGGGCCCCGCCTCACACGGGGCGCACGGCCGGTCGCCCGAGCCGGAGGCGGACGACTCCGCCGACGCCGCTCAGGACGGGGACGCGAGCTGGCAGACCTCGCCCGAGAGCGCCTCGCACTTCCACAGCGTCTCCGATGCGGAGGCCGAGCCGGAGCACGACCATCCCGACGCGTCGGACGACGACACCGACGACACCGACGACACCGACGACACCGACGACGACATCACGGGGCCGGTGCCACGCCCGCGCTCCTGACCCTCGGCCGGGGCTGCTGCGCCAGCGGCGGGCGGGCGGTCACCTCGCCCGCCGGCGGACGCTCAGCTCACGTCGAGTGCGTACCGGTCTCCGTCGGGCGTGAAGCCGATCCGGGGGTAGTAGGCCTCCTTGGTCTCCGGTGCCGTCACCACCCGTGAGTAGCCGCGGCGCGAGAAGATCTCCGAACGCCGGAACACGAACTCCCCGGGGGTGGAGTCGCGGTAACGGAGGGTGACCCAGTCGAGCACGATCTGCGCGACCCCCGGCTCGGCATCCTCGATGACCACCACCCCGACGGCCTCGTCGCCGTGCACGATGAGAAAGGCCGACTGGTGGGCCTGGACCTCGGTGAAGCCGGGGAAGCTCCGGTGGATGTCCTCGGAGTGGACGCTCAGCAGATGCTGCAGATAGCGGTCGTCCGGATCGACCTCGAGGACGGTGTAGACCGTCGGGTCGTGCCGCGTGCGCAGCATGGTGACCAGGTAGAACACGTTGATCAGACTCAGCACCACGTTGAGCCCCACCATCGGCCAGACCTCGATGACCACGTTGTAGAAGGCGAGGATCAGGCTCCCGGCCAGGTTGATCAGGCGTAGCCGCAGGATGCGCGTCTGCAGCAGGGAGATGACCAGGACGACCGAGCCGGTCCACCCGAGGACTTCGAGCCAGTTGATCTGCATGGCGCCGACAGTAGCGCTGCATCGCGGGCAGTCGCAGCCGTTGCCGGGTCAGTAGACTCGTCCCGCTTCCACGTCGAGAAAGGCAGGCCAGTGGCGGTACGCGAGATCACGGTGATCGGTCACCGGGCCCTGCACCAACCCACCAGGAAGGTGCGCGAGATCACCGACGAGGTGCGCACCCTGGTGCGCGACATGTTCGACACCATGGCGGCGGCCGACGGTGTCGGCCTGGCCGCCAACCAGGTCGGTGCGCGGCTGCGCCTGTTCGTCTACGACTGTCCGGGGCCCGACGACGCGCGCTACCGCGGCGTGGTCGTCAACCCCGTGCTGGAGCGCCTGGGCGCCCCCGCCCCTCTCGACGAGGAGACCGACGGCGAGGGCTGCCTGTCCGTTCCCGGCGAGTACTTCCCTCTGGCGCGCTTCCCCCGGGCGAGGGTCGTCGGGACCGATCTCGACGGCAATCCCGTGGACCTCGTCGGTGAGGACCTCTTCGCGCGCTGCCTGCAGCACGAGACCGAGCACCTGGACGGGACGCTCTACGTCGACCGTCTGACCGGGCCGTGGAAGCGAGCCTCGCGCGAGGCGGTCAAGGACCGCGGGTGGGCCGCCGACGGCATCACGCGCTGGGACCCGGCCACGGTCAAGGCCGAGGACGTCTGAGGCCCTCCCGCTCCGGACGGGTCACAGGTCGATCGTCGGGGTCATCGTGGGGGCGGAGTCCTTCTGAGCCGTGGGCCACACGATGAAGTGCGCCGGCCCCCGCGGCACCTGGGTGAAGACGCAGCGCCCGTTCTCGTCGCAGACCTGGCTGCGCTCCACGTCGGGTGCCTCCCCCGACGTGCGCACCTGCACGACCGCGCCCCCCACGCTGACCCAGCAGTCGATCCGGACTCCTGGGTCGTCCGTGGTGTCCGCGGCCGCGGCCTCGGCGGAGACGCTCACCATGAGACTGAGCCGACTGCCACTGAAGCTGATGCTGTCGAAGCGGTCTCCGGACTCGGAGCGCACCTGCGCCGCGGGCATCCGCATCAGCTCGGCCACCTCGGCTTCCAGCAGACGGACGGTCATCGAGTACTTGATGTCGTCCACCAGCGTCGCCGGCACCGGGTCGAGGCGCCGATAGACCTCACGCAGCTCGGTCAGGATCTGGGCGTCGCTGTCGTCCAACGGCCCGGGCTCGCCACGGTGCTCGGTCATGTCAGTACTCCATCCCACTCGGGGTCCCCGGCCAAGCCGGTCCGCAAGGTCTTGAGGCATCGCCCGCGCGTGGGGCCGATGCTGCCGACGGGCATCTTGAGGCTGTCGGCGATGGTCGCGTAGTCCGGCCGGTCGGCGAAGGCGATGACGCGCAGCAGGTGCTGGCAGCGCTCCGACAGCTGGCGCACGTGACGCCAGAGCACGCGCTGCCGCTCCCCGAGCAGCGCCCAGGTCTCCGGGCCCGGCTCGGTATCCACCACCTCGGCCCGACCCTCCAGGTCGGCGCTGTCGCGGGCAGCAACCTTGGCCTGGCGCCACGACTCTCGCCGCACGGTGGTGACCATCCAGGACAGCACCGCCCGAGGCTCACCGATGCTCTCGAGATGGTCCAGCAGCTTGAGCCACGCGGTCTGCACCACATCCTCGGCCGCTGGGGCGGACAGCCCCTGGCCTCGGGCGGTGTGCCAGAGCAACGGAGTGAGGAGGTCCACCAGGACGCCGATCTGCTGGGTCTGCCCGTCCCGGTAGGCGGTGAACGCGGCGGCCGCCCGATCGGTCAGCGTCCGCGGACCTTCGTCCGAGGACTCAGCGTCCCCGGAGGAGGCGCCGGCAGGCTCCTCGGACTGGTGCGGTGGTGGTCCCATCACCGGCTCCCCTCGCGACTCGATATGCCTGACCCTGTGGGTCACGGCTGCTCGTGCCTGAGAGCACCGACCGGCGGGCGTGATACATCCCGCTGGAAAGAGCAGAGTCCGCGGCCCCGGGGGGCTACATGTCCTCCAGCTCGCGGCCCTTGGTCTCCGGCACGAACTTGAGCACGAACAACAGGGACAGCACCGCGAACGTGGTGTAGAACCCGTAGGCGAAGCCGAGCCCGATGTCCGCGAACCGTGGGAACGATGTCGAGATGGCGAAGTTCGCCAGCCACTGGGCGGCGGCCGCGACACCGAGCGCCGTGCCGCGGATCTTGTTGTTGAACATCTCACCGAGCAGCACCCACACCCCCGGGCCCCACGACATCCCGAAGAACACCACGAACAGGTTGGCCGCGAGCAGAGCGATGACGCCGTTGGTGTCGGTGAGCACCGGCTCGAGCACGCCTTGGGCGTTCTCGACCGTCCGCGCGGTGGCGAAGATGTAGGCCAGGGTGCCCAGCGTGATGGCCATGCCGGTGGAGCCGATCATCAACAACCGCCGACGGCCGATCTTGTCGATCAGCATGATGGCCACGATGGTCACCGCGATGTTGGTGATCGAGGTGATCACCGTCTGCGTGAGCGCGTCCTCCTCGGTGAAGCCGACCGACTGCCACAGCGTCGAGGAGTAGTAGAAGATGACGTTGATCCCCACGAACTGCTGGAACACCGACAGCGCGATCCCGATCCACACGATCGGCAGCAGGTTGCCGCCCCCCGGCTTGACCAGGTCCTTGACCGAGGAGCGCCGGTCCAGCTGGACGGTGCGGTGGATCTCCTTGATGCGGCTGTCGATCCCACCCTTCATCACGGTGCGCAGCACCTTCCGGGCACCGTCCTCGTCGCCCCGCGCCACCATGTACCGGGGGGACTCGGGGATGGTCAGCGCCAGGGCGCCGTAGGCCACGGCCGGGACGACCTCGGCGATGAACATCCAGCGCCACGCGGTCAGGCCCCACAGCGGCTCGCCCGACCCGCCGGCGATGCCGGCGAGCATGAAGTCCGAGAGCAGGGCGATGAAGATGCCGCTGACGATGGCCAGCTGCTGCAGGGAGCCGAGCCGACCGCGGATTGCCGCCGGGGAGATCTCGGCGATGTAGGCCGGGGCGATCACCGACGCCGCGCCGACACCGAGCCCGCCGACCACACGCCAGAGGATCAGGTCCCACTCGGAGAAGGCCAGCCCCGAGCCGACGGCACTGGCCAGGAAGAGTATGGCGGCCACGACCATGGTCCGGGTGCGCCCTATCCGGTCGGCCAAGCGTCCCGCGAGGTAGGCGCCGGCCACGCATCCCAACAAGGCGGACGAGACCACGAAGCCCAGGAGGCCGGCGCCGATCTGGAAGTCGGTCTCGATGGCCCCCACCGCACCGTTGATGACCGCCGTGTCGAAGCCGAACAGCAGGCCCCCGAGGGCGGCGACCGTCGACAGATGGATGGCCTTGCCCAGGTAGTAACCCTGGTCCTGCTCGGATCCCGCGGTTTGCTGCGACATAGGTTCCTCCTCGGTGGCGACGCTGCCCTGGGGTCGCGCGCGAGAGGCGTGCCCGACCTGCCCGACAAGTATGCCGCTGACCGGGCAAAGATCAAGCGTTCCGGCCCTCGTCTTACGCCTCTTCCAGGGTTTAGGGTGTGCCGCAGGCCGGCGCCGGAAGCCGGCCTTCCCGCGTTCAGCAAGGAGTGAGCAATGGCGCTCGCGCAGCGACTGTCCCGACTGGGGACGGAGACGGCCTTCGCGGTGGCCTTGGCCGCCGCCGACTGGAAGTCGAAGGGGAACAGCGTCTACCCGTTTCACCTCGGAGACATCAACATCCCCACCGCACCGCACATCATCGAGGCGATGAACCGCGCCATCGCGGACGGCAGGACGGGCTACTGCCCCGGCGCCGGGATCCCCGAGCTGCGTGCGGCCCTGGCCGACGACATCGGCTCCCGTCGCGACATGAGCATCGACCCCGCGCAGGTCGTGGTGATGACCGGTGGCAAGCCCGTGATCACCAAGTTCCTCCAAGCCGTCATGGACCCCGGCCGCAGCGTGCTCTATCCCAACCCAGGCTTCCCGATCTACGAGTCGCAGATCGAGTACCTCGGCGGTGAGCCGGCGCCCTACCGGTACGTTCCGGCCGAGCACGGCTTCGCCATCGACCTGGACCATCTGCGCTCCCAGATCACCGACGCCACGGTCGCGATCATCTACAACGACCTGCAGAACCCGATCTCGGCGGAGTCGACCGCGGCTGAACGCGAAGCGATCGCCCGGATCGCCATCGAGCACGACCTGTGGGTGCTCTCCGACGAGGCCTACTTCGAGATGCGCTACGAGGGCACCTCGCAGTCCATCGCTGCGCTGCCCGGGATGGCGGAGCGGACCGTCATCCTCTACACCTTCAGCAAGAAGTTCGCGATGACCGGCTCCCGCCTGGGCTGCGCCGTGGCCCCGCCCGAGGTCGCGACGGTGATGTCCACGATGAACACCAACGACGAGTCCTGCACCACGCACTACGTGCAGTGGGCGGGCATCACCGCGCTCGAAGGCACCCAGCAGCCGGTCGCCGACATGCTTGACACGCTGCGCGAACGGCGGGACATCGCCTGCGCGCTGGTCAACGACACCCCCGGGATGTCCGTGGCCGTGCCCCGGTCGACCTTCTACCTCTTCCCCGACGTCACCGAGGCTCTGCCACGGGTGGGGGCGTCCGACGTCAGCGAGTTCGCCGAGATGGCCTTGCACGAGACGGGCGTGAGCTTCTGCACCCGGCGTCACTTCGGCCGGCCGCAGCCGGGCGAGCAGCGTGACTACATCCGACTCGCCTACTCCGGCATCGACGGCGACCAGATCACCGAAGGCTTGACCAAGCTGCAGCACTGGGTGGCGTCGGCGTGAGCAAGGTGGTCGTCACCGGCCGGGTGCCCGAACCCGCCGTCGAGTCGCTCCGGGCCGAGCACGAGGTGTGGATGCACGAGGACATCACCCCGATCTCCCGCGAGGCGTTGCTGGAGGCGGTGGCCGGAGCGGACGCGATCCTTTCGCTGCTCACCGAGAAGATCGACGCCGAGGTGCTCGACGCCGCGGGCAGCCAGCTACAGATCCTCGCCAACGTCGCGGTGGGGTACAACAACGTCGACGTTCCGGCCTGTGCCGAGCGGGGCGTCGTGGTGACCAACACCCCGGGGGTGCTCACGGAGGCCACGGCAGACATCGCCTTCGGCCTCATCCTCATGACCACCCGGCGGCTCGGCGAAGGCGAGCGGGTCATCCGCAGCCAGACCCCGTGGGCGTGGGGGATGTTCTACCTGCTGGGGTCGGGGTTGCAGGGCAAGACCCTGGGCGTCATCGGCCTGGGTGGCATCGGCGTCGCGACGGCGCGACGGGCGCGGGCGTTCGGGATGCGCATCGCCTACGCTTCCCGCTCGGAGTGCCCAGCAGAGCTGGCCGAGGAGCTGCAGGCCACCCGGATGGACACCGACGAGCTGCTGGCTCATGCCGATGTCGTCTCCCTGCACTGCCCGTACAGCGAGGCGACCCATCACCTGATCGGGGCTGAGCAGCTCGCGCGGATGAAGGACACGGCGTACCTGGTCAACACCGCCCGCGGCCCCATCGTCGACGAGGCCGCGCTGGTGAAGGCACTACGCGACGGCCAGATCGCCGGAGCCGGGCTCGATGTGTTCGAGAAGGAGCCCGCCGTGCACGAGGGTCTGCTGGAGCTGGACAACGTCGCGCTCGTGCCGCACCTGGGCTCGGCCACGGTCGAGACCCGCACCGCCATGGCTCAGCTCGCCGCCGACAACGCCCTCGCCGTGCTGGGGGGTCGCGATCCTCTGACGCAGGTGCAACCCTAGACCCATCACGGTCAGCCTGGGGAAGGAGGCACGATGGCCCGCTTGCCCGGGACAGCGCGGCCCGTCCCCGTGCCACGGCTGCCGATGCAGGACGCCCGGCGCTTCGGCGCCCGGGTGCTGGACCGCCCGACGCTGCCGGCGACGGACCGCGAGCCGGCCACGCAGGCCACCGCCTACGTCGGGCACTGTCTGCTCGTCAGCGGACGGCCCCAAGGCAGGCGTCCCGAGGTGGTCCGGCGGCTTCGCACCAGTGCGACCGCCGGCGGGCTCCATCTCGCCCTCGACGAACGCCTCGACGAGGTCGCCGAGCGGCTCGCCCAGCTCCACCCCGTGGCACGCGACATCGTGGACCGGCTCTGGGTGAGCACCGTGCGCCTGGTCCCGGACGAGCCGAGCGTGGCGTCGACGGCTCGGCCGGTGGACGCGTGGCCGGTCCTGCGCAGCCTGCGCTCGGAAGGGCTGAGCGCCGCCGACGTGCGGCTGGACCACCCGACCTTCGCCTGTCCGGGCCCGGGTGGGGCACTGGCCGCCGGCGCCGCGGGTCGGCGACCGGTGTCGATGATCCTGCCCGATCCTGCGAGCACCAGCCGGCGGAACAGGCGGCGAGGCCGGCGACCGGTGGTGGTCGTCCCCGACACCGGGATCGGCTCGCACCCCTGGTTTCGCGAGGAGTCCGAGGTCACCAGCACGGTGGAGGTGGCAGGCGTGCGCCTCGGCCTGGGAGGGCCGATGGACGTGGGCCGCCCCGAGCCGCGCAACCCCCTGGACGGGACGGTGGCGGCCTACGCCGGCCACGGGACCTTCATCGCGGGCATCGTGCGCCAGCAGTGCCCACGAGCGCGGATCGAGGGCATTGCGGTCATGGACGACGACGGCGGCGTCAACGAACGCATGCTGCTCAACACGCTGGTCGCGCTGCTCGTACGCCAAGCGGTGGCGGTCACCACCGGTGCCGCTGCGGACATGATCGACGTCATCTCCTTGTCGTTGGGGTACTACCACGAGGAGCCCGGCGACGAGCAGACCGACCCCGTCCTGGCCGGTATTCTGCGAGAGCTCGGCGAGTGGGGGGTCATCGTCGTGGCCTCGGCCGGGAACGACGGGACCACCGCACCCTTCCACCCCGCCTCGTTCGCAGGGCAGGCGGTCGGTCTGCGCCCCGACGCCGTGCCGCTGCTCAGCGTGGGCGCGCTGAACCCGAACGGCACGGTCGCGCACTTCAGCAACGCGGGCACGTGGGTCAGCTGCGAGCGTCTCGGGGTGGAGGTGGTCAGCACCCTGCCGGTCACCCTGGAGGGCACCGACGAGCCGATCGAGCGCGGCGAGCACCGCGGCGAGGCGCGCAGCGCGCTCGACCCGGACGACTTCTCCGGCGGCTTCGGCACCTGGAGCGGGACATCGTTCGCCGCGCCGCTCCTGGCCGGTCAGCTGCTCGCCCACCTGGCCCGGAGCCGCAGCCTCGGCTCCGCCGACCGCGCCACGGCCGTCAGGCGAGGGTGGGCGGCCGTACGGCGAGAGGTCCCCGACCTGAGCTGACCACGTATCACCGCGCGGTGCTTCGGCTCTTCCACGGTAGGCACCGCAGCTGCGTACACGCGAGAAAGGCACGCTCATGCCCGATGAACCCGTGGGTGACCGACCCGAGTGGACACCCGTCCCGATCCTTCCCCCTGCCGTGGTCGAGCGCTTCACCGTACGGGTGCTCGACCCGGTCACCGCGGTTCCACTGGCCTCCGGCGCCGCGCCGCGTCCCACCGCCTACGTCGGCAATCGCATGCTGGTGCAGGGGCTCCCCGGCCAGGCGAGGCGGGAGCTGGTCGAGCGTGTCAACGACGTGCTCGCCGGCGAAGGGATCGAGCTCGTGGTCGACGGCTCCGACGACGAGGTCGGCCTGGCCCTGGGCGGCGATGACGAGGCGGCACGCGAACTGGTGCAGCGGCACTGGGTCACCTCGGGTCGCCTGGTGCGCACCAGCACCGCGCAGGCCGCCGACCCGGTGGACGCCTGGCCCGTGCTGCAACGCCTGCGCGCCGCAGGGATCACGGAGGAGCAGTTGGCGCTGGAGCACGTCCTGGTGGCGTGCCCCGACTGGGGCGGCACCGGGTACTGGGCGGGCACCGGGTACTGGGCCGGCACCGGGTACTGGGCCGGCACCGGGTACTGGGCGGGCACCGGTCGCAGCGAGTACGCCAGGCCCGGCGGCGGTGGTCGTGGGCCGGCGGCCCTCTCTCTGCCGGACCCAGCCCTGCGGGAGCCGAAACCGCGGCGCGCTCCGTTAGTCATCGTGCCCGACACCGGGCTGGGTAGGCACCACTGGTTTCCGGCCGGGGGCTCGGCGACGAGCGAGGTGCGCGTCAACGGGCAGCTGCTGGGACTGGACGGCGAGTTCGACGGCCCCCCGTCGGCCCCATCCAACCCGCTCGAAGGCTCGCTCGACCCCTACAGCGGACACGGGACCTTCATTGCCGGCCTGGTGCGCCAGCAGTGCCCGGCCGCCCGCATCGAGGCGGTGCCGGTCATGGACGGAGACGGCGTCGTGGGCGAGGTCCTGATGCGCAACACCCTGACGGCGCTGCTCGCGCGTCAGCAGTCGTCCCTGAACGCCGGGCGCCCCGCTGACCTCGCGGACGTGCTGTGCCTGTGCTCGGGCTACTACCCCGAGGACCCGGACGACCAGCTCATGACCAGCACGTTCCGCTCGCTGCTGCAGGACTTCGGCGCGCTCGGAGTGGCCGTCGTCGCTGCCGCCGGCAACGACTCCACGGTGGCCCCGTTCTTTCCGGCGGCCTTCGCCGCGCAGAGCACGGGCTTCGACGCCTCCGTCGTCCCCCTGGCCAGCGTCGGTGCCACCAACCCCAACCGGACGGCCATCGCATACTTCAGCAACGCCGGCCCCTGGGTGTCCACCTACCGTCTGGGCGCCAACCTGGTCAGCACCCTGCCCGAAGACCTCGACGGCGACCTGCAACCGTCGCTGCGGATGGACTACGAAGGCCAGGAGCGCGCCACGATCGACCCTGACGACTTCTCCGGGGGTTTCGGCACCTGGAGCGGGACATCGTTCGCCGCGCCGGTGTTGGCGGGCGCACTGGCACAGCGAATCCTGGACGACCCGCAGGTGAGCGAGCCCGGCCTCGAGCCTGCTCTCGAGCGAGGGTGGGCCGCGCTCAGCTCCGAGATTCCTGGCTGGAAGCGCTGACCCGAGCTCCACTGCCTCCGGTCGCCTCACCGAAGGGGAGCCCCATCGTCGGGCCGAGCCGCTCAGCGCCCGGGGCGACCAGGGTATGCCAGGCTGACGCCATGGCCGCGCCGCCCTGGTCCTCTCGGCAGGAGGGCACGCCACGCGGTCCTGCCGCGCCACCGCGTGCGGTAGCCCAGAAGGCGCAGCCCGACCTGGACCTGGGCGAGAAGCTGCTGGAGCGTGCGCGGCTGGCCGTCAACGATCTCAACATCGAGGCCGCGAAGGCCTCGTTGGCGCAAGGACGGCGGGCTTTGCTCGACGCCGACGCCCACGCCGACGCCGACGCCGGACCGGGCTGGGGGCGGGCTCGTCGTCTCGACCTCGGCCTGCGACTGACCTCAGCGTGGGTGCTCTTCGACGAGGTCTCGCTGACCGCGGCCACGGACCTGCTGAGACAGGTGCGCGAGGAGAGCGCGGCGGAGGGGCACGGAGACCTGGTGGCCCTGTGCGACATGCAGCTGGGCGCGCTCCGGGGCCGCTCCGGGGACCTCACCGGCGCGCTGGAGGCGCTGCGCCAGGCTGAGGAGAGCCGCGGGTCCCTGGCGACGGTGTCCCAGGTGAGACTGCTCATCAATCGGGGTGGTCTTCTGACCCACCTGGGGCAGCTGGAGGCGGCCGTGACCGACCTGGCAGAGGCCGCCTCGCTGGCCGTCGGCGCCGAGCTCCCGAGCCTGGCCTTCATGGCGGTGCACAACCACGGGTGCGCCCAGCACGCCCTGGGTGACTTGCCGGGGGCGCTGCGCCTGATGGAACAGGCGGACGCCATGGACGTCGAGGTGGACCGGGGGATCGCACGCCTGGACCGAGCCCGGGTGATGGTCGAAGCCGGGTTGGTCGATGAGGCACACGAGCTGCTGCTGGGAGCCGCGCAGGAGGTGCAGGCGCACGGCAGTCCACACGACCTAGGAGAGATCGAGCTCGACCTGGCGCGGTGCGAGATCGTGCTCGGCCAGGGCCGCAGCGCCGCGCTCAGGGCCGGGCAGGCCCGCCGCCGGTTCCTGCGTCGGGGTGAACAGGGGTGGCGCCGGATCGCCCAGGTCGTCGAGCTGGAGGCGGCCCGGGCCTATCCCGAAACGGCTTCCGCCCGTGACCGGCTGGGGGCGGCGCTCCAGCGCAGCGCGGAGCGCGCGGGAGACGTCGCGGTGCGTCAGCGTGCCGCTCTGGCGCGAGCCGAAGCCCTGGTCGAGTCGGGTCGGGCCGGCGAGGCACGACCCGTGCTGCAGGATGCTCGCGCGCTGACCCGCACGCCTCACCTCGCCCTGCGGCTGCGCACCCGATACGTCACCGCCCAACTGCACGCCCTGGAGGGCCGGACCTCGGCCGCGGTACGGACGTTGCGACGAGCGGCGGACGACCTGGGGGCCAGCGCCCGGCAGGCCGCCGGGCTCGACCTGCGTACGGCGCTGAGCCTTCATTCCGGGCCGTTGGTGGATCTGGACATGTCGCTGGCTCTGCGCAGCGGATCGCCAGCTCGTGTCCTGGCTCGAACCGAGGTCTGGCGGGACGTGGTGCGGACCATCCCTCCCGTGCGTACGGACCCGGACGCACGCCGGTCGGAGGTGATCGGGCGGTTGCGCCGGGCCCGGGAAGAGCTGCGTCAGGCACCGCCCGGTGAGCCGGACCGACGTGCCCAGCGTGACGTCCTCGCGGCCGAGCGCGCCGTGCGCGAGCTGGACTGGGTCACCGCCGCGGCGGCTGGCAACGGCGCCGAGCACGGGCCCATGTCCGCCCCGGCGATCCGGGACGCGGTCCGTTCCCGTGGGGTGAGCCTGCTGTCCACGCTGACGAACGAGAGCGAGGTGTATGCCGTCCTGGTCCGCCCGGACGGACACGCCTCTCTTCATCGGCTGGGAAGGCTGCATGCGATCACCGCCGACGTCCGGGCCACCCAGGCCGACCTCGCGGCGGACGCTCGGTTGCCCCGGGGCAACCCCCTGGGCTCGATGGTCCGCCGCTCGCTGCGTCAGCACCTCGACACGCTGGACCACACGCTCTTGGCACCGGTGCGAGCGGCAGGCCTGGAAGCGACGCCACTCGTGGTGGTGCCCACGCCCCTGTTGATGCCGCTTCCGTGGGGGATGCTGCCCAGCCGGCTGGCCCGAGCCACCACGGTCGCACGATCAGCGACGCTGTGGGCGCGGCGGCACACCCACCTGCCCCGAGCCCCCGAGGTGACTGCGGTCGCCGGACCCGACGTGCCCCTGGCCGACCGGGAGGTCGCTTCCGTGGTGCGGGCGTGGGGCGTGGGGCGGGCGGTCCCGGCGCAGGAGTCCACCGCGCAGGTCGTGGTCTCGGCTCTGCGCGACCGCGACGTGGTGCACCTGGCCGCCCACGGTGAGCACCACAGCCAGAACCCGCTGTTCTCCAGTCTCCGCCTGTCCGACGGGCCCGTCTTCGCTCACGAGATGGAGGGCCACCGGCTGCGTGCTACCCACGTGGTGCTCTCCGCCTGCGACGCCGGCCGGGTCAGTGTGCGGCGGGGGGAGGAACCGTTGGGGATGACGGCGAGCCTGCTCGCGTTGGGTGTGCCGAGCGTGGTCGCCGCCGGTAGCCCGGTCCCGGACGCCGTGGCCCACCCGGTCATGTCCGACTACCACGCTCGGCTTGCCGCCGGGGTGGACGCCGCGACGGCATTGGCGCAGGCGAGCGCCGAGGGCGACCTGTTGGCGCGTTCATTCACTTCCTACGGGTCGTCATGGGTCAGCCGTGAATAGCATGGTCGGCCAATACGCGAGGAAGCGGCCCGGCTATTCCACTCTGCGCAGAAGCACCGCGGTGAACTGCTGGATCTTTCCCCACGGCGTTTCGTGATCCTCCCCGGCGGTGGAGACGAGCTCGAAGCCCGGAAACTCGGCCGCCAGCTCCTCATGCGTGTACCGCACGATCGGCAGGCCACTACAGGTCAGGGGTCCGTCCGGCCCGAACGTCGCCACCACCGCCCAGCCCTTCGGGGCCAGGGCGTAGCGCAGGCTGGCCAGGTAGTCCTCGCGCTCGTCCGGCTCGGTCAGGAAGTGGTAGACGGCACGGTCGTGCCAGAGGGCGTAGCGCCGGTTGCGCCGCATCTCCAGCACGTCCTCGATGTCCAGCACCACCTCGGACCCGGCCGGGCCCAGCCGGTCGCGGACCACCTGTAACGCGCTGGCAGACAGGTCAACTGCGGTCAGGTCGGTGTAGCCGAGCTCGAGCAGATGATCCACCAGTGTGGACCAGCCGGCGCCGACGTCGATGATGGCCCGGTCGCGCGGGACCTCGGTCTCGTCGACCAGACCCAGCGAGAGGCCCGGCACCGACTGCCACCACGAGACGCCGTCCACGTCGTTGCCCGCGTGCACGTTCTCCCAGAACTCCAGCCTCGCGGCCGCGTCCTCGGGGCGGTCGGTGGCGGTATTGCTCATCTCGCTCGCTCCTGAAAATGAACCGTCATAGTTTTGTCATCGCGTGGCGCGGAGTTCTTCATTTCGCCTCGCCTACACTTTCACAATGACGACTTCGGCGGCACCCTCAGTTCCCGAAGGCCTCGGCGACGTAGCCCGCTTGGTCGACGGTGGTGAGATGGACTGCGGCAGCGGCCTGCTTCTGCTGATCACCCGCGCCATGCGCCGGCTCTCCGAAGGTGAGCTGCTCGGAATCCGCAGCGCGGAGCACAGCGTGACGATCGACCTCCCGGTCTGGGCCGACCTGGTGGGGCATCAGCTGGACGCCGAGGTCGCCGAGTCCGAGAGCGGCCCGTGGTGGTTCGCCGTGCGCAAGAGCGCCAAGGTCTCCACCGTGTTCAGCCTCGGGGAGCGGACGCCGGTGGGGCACCGGCTGTGGGCCTACACCAACTTCAACTGCAACCTCGCCTGCGTCTACTGCTGCGCTGAGTCCTCCCCCAAGGCGGCGGCCCGGCACCTGGACCCGGAGGTGGCGCGGGAGGCGTTCGCCGAGTTCGCCGACTCCGGCGGCAAGGAGCTGTTCCTGACCGGTGGCGAGCCGTTCATGCACCCTCAGCTCGACGAGCTCGTCCGTGCCGGCGAAGGCCTGGAGCGCACGATCCTGACCAACGCCATGATCTTCGGCCGGGGCCGCCGCCGGCAGATGCTCGAGGAGATGGACCGCTCGGTCATCCTCCAGGTCAGCCTGGACTCGGCGACCGCCGATCTGCACGACGCCCAGCGCGGAGCCGGCTCCTGGGCCAAGGCGATGGTCGGGATCGGCCAGGCCCACGAGCTCGGGTTCCGGGTGCGGATCGCCGCCACCCTGTTCGACGAGGACCCCACGGCCGTGGGAGAGCTCCACTCGGCTCTGGACGAGATCGGGATCGACAAGCAGGACCGCGTCATCCGGCCGGTCGCGGCCGAGGGTTTCGCCGACGCCGGGGTGCACGTCTCCATCGACAACCTGGAGCCGGAGCCGACCATCACCGCCGACGGCGCCTGGTGGCACCCGGTCGCGGTCACCAACCCTCATATGCGGATCCACGACGCGCCGTTGCCGTTGTCCGAGGTCTTCGGGGTGGTCCGCGACACCTTGGAGGTCCAGGACGCGGCCTCCCGCACCGGACGCGAGGTGTTCCGCTGTGCCTAGCCCTGCTTCCGCGGTGGGCTGGTTCCTCGCACCCGCTACCGACGACGCCCCCCGGTACCACGCCGTCGGGGCCACGATCCTGCGAATCACCGTGGGCCTCATGTGGCTGTACAACGTGGCCTGGAAGAGGCCTCCCGACTTCGGCGAGGACTCAGGCAGCGGGTTGTACGGGTTCACCGAGCTCGCCGTGGAGCACCCCGTGTTCCCGCCGTACAGCTGGGTGGTCGAGCACATCGTCCTGCCGTTCATCCAGCCCTTCGGGTGGGGGGTTCTGGTCGTCGAGACGGCGCTGGCGGTGCTGCTGCTCACCGGCACGTACGTACGGCTCGCCGCCCTTCTCGGCATCGCGCAGTCCCTGGCCATCGGCCTGTCCGTCGCCTACGCACCGGAGGAGTGGCCCTGGGCCTACTGGCTCATGATCGCCGCGCACATCGCTCTGCTGGTGAGCTCGTCCGGCCGGGTCCTGGCGGTGGACGCGGTCCGCGCGCGGCTCAGCGACGGGCGTGTGCTCGCCACCGTGTGGGCGGGTGCGGCGCTGCTGACCGGGGTGCTGGTCGTCATCGGGTCGTTCGCCGACCCGCTGGCGGCCAGGGGGTACGCCTTCGGGTCGTCCGACCCGTCGGTGAGCCTCGGACGGTACAACGTGCTCGGCGGAGTCATCCTGCTCGTGCTCGCGGTCCTGCTCCTGCTCGCCGCGCGCACGACCTCGGGCGCGCTGGGAACCGTAGCCGTGGTGCTGGGCGTTCTCGCCGGCCTGTCGCTGCACGCACAGCTCGGGTTCACCGACCCGCTGCTCGGCGGCAACGCCACCGCGGCGGCCATGTACTTCTCTCTCGCGCTCGTCGCGGCATACGTCTCGGTCCTCCCGAGCCGAGGGCGCGAGGCGGAGAAGGTCTCAGCCTGACCCGCATACCCGACCCCATCAAGGAGACACGATGAATGCGCCCCGCCCTCGGACCTCCCTGCCCCGGCGATCCTTTCTGATCGGCTCGTCCGGGCTGGTCTTCCTCGCCGCCTGCGGGAGTGACGACAGCTCGGGCAGCTCGGGCAGCTCGGGTGAGGAGGACTCCTCGGGCTCCGACGGGAGCGGGCAGGCCGATGGGCCGATGCCCATCTCCGCCATCCCGGACCAGGACCCGGAGATGCTCAACCGGCTCTACCCCAAGGTCGCCACCCGGATCAGCGAGGCGACCGGAGTCGAGGTCGAGTACCAGCCGGTGACCGACTACACCGCCGTGGTCCGGGCCTTCGAGGTCGGCGATGTCTACCTCGCCTGGATGGGCGGGCTGACCGGGGTTCAGGCCGCCTCCCGGGTCGACGGTGCCCAGGCCATCGCGCAGCGCGACATCGACCCCGAGTTCCACAGCCTCTTCATCGCCAACACGTCCTCGGGGCTCGAGCCCTTCGAGGACGTCGAAGGCCTGCAGGCTCTGGAGGGCCATACGCTCACCTTCGGCAGTGAGACCTCGACCTCGGGACGACTGATGCCGCAGTACTTCATGCAGCAGGGCGGCTTCGACCAGGCGGACCTGAAGGGGGAGCCGGGCTTCTCGGGATCCCACGACGCCACCATCGAGGCGGTCGCCTCGGGCAGCTTCGAGGTCGGCGCCCTCAACGAGCAGGTCTGGAAGGCCACGGAGGAGGCCGGCGAGGTCGACCTGAGCGACGTGGTGGTGCTCTTCCGCACCCCCGCCTACTACGACTACCACTGGCTGGCTCGTCCCGACCTCGACGAGCAGTTCGGCGAGGGCACCACCCAGCAGGTGACCGACCTGCTGCTCGGGCTGGACCCCTCCAACGAGGAGGACAAGCAGATCCTCGACCTCTTCGGGGCGGAGTCCTTCATCGAGACCGAGAACTCGAACTACGACCGGATCAAGGAAGTCGCCGAAGAACAAGGCCTGTTGGCGTGAGCCCAGCGCCACCGGTCGTCCGGCTCGTCGGAGCGGGCCGGCGGTTCGGCGGGCACCGTGCCCTCGCCGACGTCGACCTCACCGTGCGGCAAGGCGAACGGGTGGCGGTGCTGGGCCCCAGTGGCGCGGGCAAGAGCACACTGCTGGCGTTGCTGAACGGAGCGTGGCCCGCCACCTCGGGGGTCGTGGAGGTGCTCGGCGAGGATCTCGGCGCGCTGAGCCACGGCCGACGCCGGCTGGTACAGCGCAGGATCGGCCTGGTCTCCCAGCGCCTCGACCTCATCGACCAGGTGCGAGTGCTGCACAACGTCAACGCGGGGCGGCTGGGCCGCTGGCCCACCTGGCGCGCGCTGATGTCGTTGACCCTGGCGCGCCCGGACGCCGAGGTACGCGATGCCCTGGAGCGGGTGGGGCTGGGCTGGGCGGCCTCGGAACGCACCGAGCGACTGTCCGGTGGGGAACGCCAGCGGGTGGCCATCGCCCGCCTGCTCGTCCAACAGCCCGAGCTCGTGCTGGCCGACGAGCCCGTCTCCAGCCTGGACCCCGGCCGGGCCGAGGAGATCCTCGGCCTGCTGCGGGTGGCCTCGGCCGGGTCCGCTCTCGTGTTGAGCCTGCATCAGCCCGAGCTGGCCCAGGAGCACTGCACGCGGGCCATCGGTCTGCTCGGGGGCGAGATCGTCTTCGACCTTCCGGTCGACCAGCTGGACCCGGCACGGCTGACGGCGCTCTACGCACTGAGCTGACCGCGCCCCGATGACCCAGCAGCTGGAGCGCGACACCGCCTCGGCCGAGCAACGCCGGACCCACGCGCCGCCGGCCCGCGTGTCGGTGGCCACCGTGCGCCGGCGCCGGGTCGTCGCCCTGCTTCTGGTCATCGTGCCGCTGGTGTGGGCCACGCAGCGGGCTGTCAGGGGCGGCACCGGGCTCATCAACGTCAACGGCCTCCGCTTGCTGGACGACCTCATGGCCAGGGCGCTGGCCCCCTCGCTGGACCCCGGCTTCCTTCGCGTGGTCTGGGACGGGGCCGTGATCACGGTGGCCTTCGCCGCGGTGGGCACGCTCGGGGCCCTGGTGGTCGGCTCCGTCGGAGGGCTGGTGCTCAGCGACGTCGCCTGGGGTCACCGCCCTCCGGCCTGGCTGCGGCTCCTGCGCCTGGTGCTGCGCGGCATCCTGGTCGCGGCGCGCTCCATCCACGAGCTGGTCTGGGCGCTGCTGCTGGTGAGCGTGCTCGGGCTGGACCCGCTGGTCGGCGTGCTGGCGATCGCCATCCCCTTCGGTGCCCAGACCGCCAAGGTGTTCGGCGAGACCCTCGACAACGTCCCCGCCGGGCCGCTGCAGGCGCTTCGCAACTCGGGCGCGCGGCCGCTCCCCGCGATGGCCTATGCGCTGCTGCCCGGGGCCACGCCGTTGCTGCTGTCGTACTCCTTCTACCGCTTCGAGTGCGCCATCCGCTCGGCGGTCCTGCTCGGCGTGGTGGGCGTGGGAGGTCTCGGGCAGGAGCTCGTCGTCAGCCTGCAGTCCCGCAACTGGGACGAGGTGTGGACGCTGGTGTTCGC
>NZ_DATFMA010000030.1:0-2518 GCF_035267225.1 Ornithinimicrobium sp. | reverse complement strand
CAGGGTGGTCTTGTTCGTGTGCGTGCGGGTATGACCTGCCGGCCCGAATCCCCACCTGCGGGCCCACGCGTCGACCGACCCCCAGGACCGGCCGTTCTTGTCCGGCGTCAGTGCCCGCTGCTGGGAGTAGTGGGACCACGTCAGGGGGATACCCGTCTCCTGCGGGTGTGATGTCAGGTCGACCCCTACGGATCGTGATCGGCGTGACCCAGCTCCCACCCCGCCTGTGTTTGTCTATCCCACACCACGTTGCGCCTGTCGTCCAGGCAGCAGCACGCGTGCTGCGCTCGATGAGCGCCGTCGCAGCGTGATATGGCTGGTCGATGAGCTCGGACGAAGGCCACGACATCGCGCAGAGCGCCGTCGGCGTGAACCGCCAGTCCTTCCGCACCCTGCGGCGCTGGAACCTGGGGCTCGCGGTGCTGCACGCCGCGCAGGCCGTCGTGGTGGTCGTGCTGGCCACCGACTTCGCGATCGCCGTGACCCGGACCCTTCCCGCCGGGCCGCCCGGCACCCCGCTACCCGCCCCGGAGGAGCTCTTCGACGTGCGGATCGGGTGGGCCATCGCCGCGTTCCTGGGGTTGGCCGCGCTGGACCACCTGGTCACTGCGACCGTCGCCCGGGTCACCTACGAACGTGACCTGCGCCAAGGCATCAACCGCTTTCGCTGGGTCGAGTACTCCGTCAGCGCGACGATCATGTTGCTGCTCATCGCCTTCTACAACGGGATCACCGGGATCAGCGCGATCCTGGCCATCATCGGCGCCAACGCGGCGATGATCTGGTTCGGCTGGCTGCAGGAGTCGATGAACCCGCCGGGCCGTCGCACGGTGACCATGCTGCCGTTCTGGTTCGGCACCGCCGCGGGCCTCTTCCCGTGGCTGGCCATCGCCTACAACCTCGTCGCCGCCGACTCCGTGCCCGGGTTCGTCTACGGGATCTTCATCTCGTTGTTCGTCTTCTTCTCCAGCTTCGGGCTGAACCAGTGGCTGCAGTACAAGGGGGTGGGACCCTGGGCGAGCTACGCGTTCGGCGAGAAGGCCTACCTGGTGCTCAGCCTGGTGGCCAAGTCCGCCCTGGCCTGGCAGATCTTCGCCGGTTCGCTGGCCGGATGATGCCCGACGTCAGTCGCGGAAACCCGAACCGCCGCGCGTGGCGGAGGTCGACGGGTCCGTCTCGGTCGGGGTGACTGTGAGCTGGATGCGGGCGTCGGGGCCGAGGAAGGCCGCGCTGCGCTGTGGCAGCTCGATATGGGCAAGCCATGCGCCCTCGGCAGGCTCCTCGTCGGTCATCAGCTGGGCGTCGCTCGGAGCGTAGTCGCGCAATGGCTCCTTGATCTCCGAGGCCCAGGCCGCCCACCCGCGCGGGCTCTCGCCCGGGCGGGCCGGCTCGATGTCGACGACCAGCATGTCGTCGAAGTCGGCCGACTGCTCGAGGTGGTCGCCGAAGGAGAAGATGCCGCCCCGCTCGCGCAGCGACAGAATCCGGAACTGCAGCAGGTAGCGCATGGTCGCCGTCCCCGGGCGGCTCTCACCCGAGGACAGGAACGTCGTCACCAGCGGGGTCGGCTTACCGGCGCTGTCCTGGTCGCCAGACCACTCCAGCTGGACCGGGCACTGGTGCGCGGCGACCTGCTCGTGCATCACGATCGGCATCCCGCGCACCGACAGCCTGACGTCTGCCTGCCACGTCATCCCCGCGTCCGGCTCGCCGGGCAGTGTGTAGTTCACGAGGTCCGCGCTGACGCTCAGGTCCCCGAACAGGAACCGACGCAGGTTCTGGTAGCCCTCCTCGGAGTTGACCAACCCGTACCGTCCCGAGTGGCTGCGGTGCACGAACGCGAAGTTGGCGCCCTTGAGGTACGCGGACTCGATCTGCACCAGGCCATCGCTCTTGGGGCCCACCGCCTTCGACGACAGACCGAACGCCACGTCGTAGTCCGCGGGGTTCGTGCCGACCAGGCAGAAGACCCGGTCACCGGGGAACAGCTCCGGCGGGATGCGGTTGGCGACCCAGCCGTCGGGCACGCGGTCGGCCCGACCCGCCTCGGGGGTCAGGTAGGCGTACATGCGCTCCGGCCCGAAGATGCTCGCGCCGTTGATGTCGACCGCGTCGCGAATGCGTTCGAAGAGACCCCCTCCGATGTCGAAGTGGATGCCGCCGTGCGGGGTGCCGTAGGTGAAGAGCCGATCGATGTGGTCCAGCCCGTGCTCACCGCGGTCGGGCAGCACCTTCTGGATCAGGCAACGACAGATCAGCCCACCCATCGAGTGCGCCACCAGGTGCACCCGCGGGGCCCCGGTGGCCCGCTTCACGTTCGTGATGAGCTCGAGGAGCGAGACCGCGGCGCTCTCGAGGTCGAACTCGCGGTGACGCAGCGGGGAGTTCTCGTCACCCGACAGCGTCGCTGCCTGGGTCGTCAGGCTCTCGGCGGACACGTCATAGAACCGGTGCACCCAGATCGACGCCTGGGGCACGCTGCCCGGCTCGGCCTCGGCCAGGTAACGCTCCTGGCTGC
>NZ_DATFMA010000029.1:0-15521 GCF_035267225.1 Ornithinimicrobium sp. | reverse complement strand
GATGATCCCGCCGTAGACCTGGCTGAACAACAGCACGAACATGATGGGCTGCAGCACCGCGAAGACGAGCACGTCCGGGCTGCGCTTGATCTTGCTCAGGTTGCGCCAGGTGACGGTCCATCCGTCGGCCAGCCAGGTGTTCAGTGCGCCGGTCACCTGCGGGGACAGCCGCTGGTCGCTCGGTCGTGACCGTGTGTCAAGGCTCATGCTGCGCCCTCTTCGTCCTGTGGTGCCGAATCCTTCTGACCGTTGCCGCTCTCGGCCTCGGCGTGGCGTCCGGTCAGAGTCAGGAAGACGTCGTCCAAGGTCGGTCGGCGCATGCCGGCGTCGTGCAGCGGGATGCCCGAGCGCTCCAGGTCGCCGAGGACCTCCTGGAGCACCACGGGTCCGCGATCCACCGGCACGTCCAGGGTGCGACCGTCGTCGCTGACGCCCGGCTGTGTGCCACCGTGACGAGCGAGGATCTCACCCGCCGCCCGCGCGTCGCGGGCGTTGACCAGGGAGATCACCACTCGATGGCCTCCGACCTGAGCCTTGAGCTCGTCCGAGGTGCCCTCGGCGATGACGGTGCCGGAGTCGATCACCGAGATGTGGTCGGCGAGGTAGTCGGCCTCCTCGAGGTACTGCGTCGTCAGCAGCACCGTGGTGCCGCTCTTGACCAGATCGCCGATCGTCTCCCAGAGGCCCAGTCGGCTTCGGGGGTCGAGCCCGGTCGTGGGCTCGTCCAGGAAGAGGATCCGCGGATTGTTGACCAGGGCGCCGGCGAGGTCGATGCGTCGCCGCATCCCTCCAGAGAAGCCCTTGACCGGGCGGTCGCCTGCCTCGCTGAGGCCGAAGGCGTCGATGAGCTCCTGCGCCCGGATACGGGCCCGCCGGGTGCCGAGTTGGTAGAGCCGCCCCACCATCTCCAGGTTCTCCAGGCCGGTGAGGTTCTCGTCGACGGCCGCGTACTGGCCGGAGGCGCCGATCATGCGACGCACCTCCTGGGGTCGGGCCAGCACGTCGACCCCGTCGATCACCGCCGTGCCCGAGTCCGGGCGGATCAGGGTGTTCAACACCTTGACCGTCGTCGTCTTTCCGGCGCCGTTCGGGCCGAGCAGGGCTTTGACCCGGCCCTCAGGCACGAGCAGGTCCAACCCGGCCAGGGCATGCACGGTGGTGGACCTGGAGGCATAGGTCTTGGTCAGTCCGTGCGCCTCGATGATGGCCACGAGAGTCCTTTCGTTGCTGCACGAAACGAGGGGTCGGCGCGTGTCGTGCCAGCGCGCGGCGTCGTCGGTATGGGCGCGGCGACCGCCTCAGCATAGGCAAGGCCACCGACGGACCCCACTGGTTATCGCCGTGCCATGCTGGCCGGATGGATGAGCAGAAGCAGGGCGAGGTGCGGGCCGAGCTGGTGGCCAAGGAGGCCGAGCTCGTGCGCCAGCGAGAGACGCTGACCCGTCCGTATGCCGACCAGGGCACGATCAGCTTCGGCAAGCGCGTGGGGGACGGCACCGCGATGGCGGTCGACCGGCTCAGCGCCGTCACTGCCCACGACGCCCTCGGGGCAGCCCTGGGGGAGGTCCACCGGGCCATCGTCAAGCTCGACGAGGGTTCCTACGGGCGCTGCGACGCCTGTTCTTCGGACATCGGGGCGGGCCGGCTGGAGGCCCGGCCGTGGTCAACGCACTGCGTGCGTCACGGCTGACTCGGCGGCGGGTCGACCGGCAGGGCGCAGGTGTAGACGACGACGCGCTTGGCCTGGGGGTTGCCCTGTCCGACGCGCCGGTATCGCTGCAGCACCTCGACCAGCTCGGCCCTCAGCGCGGTCAGCTGCTCGGCGCTGACCTGCACCAGGTGGTCCTCGAGCCCAGCTACCGACCAGGCGGCGGGCCAGGCCTCGCGCTCGCCCACCCAGCCGCGGGCCCGCTGGGAGAAGTGCTCCACGTAGTCCCAGGCGAGCCACCGCGAGACCGAGCGCTCGTCCTCATCGAGCACCTCGGCCTCACCGAGCCCGGGCTCGGCGTCGGCGAGGGGGTCGGGGACGGCCCGCCACACCCGGCGCCGGCCGGTCCCGCCCTCGACGTCCTCGATCAGACCGATCTCAGCCAGGCGTCGCAGGTGGTAGCTGGTCGCGCCGCTGTTGCTCGCCAGCGCGCGAGCCAGCTCAGAGGCCGTGGACGGTCCGTGCACCCGCAGATGAGCGACCAGACGCGACCGCAGAGGATGCGCCAGGACTCGCAGGGCAGGGCTGTACGTCGTCCGGGTGGCACGGCCCTCGCTCACGAGGTCAGGGTAGCCAGCGGGCCGTGGTGTGCACAATAGTTGTGCACACCACGCCGGGAAACGGGGGCCTCCTGGCTGCGAATGGCGTGTTGACCTGCAGTGATGTCTCGTTTGGGCAGGTGGGCACGGGTCCGTAGTATGGAGTGCTGTTGTCCACTGCTCGTCTCACAAAGGTTGCACCGTGCGTACCTACTCCCCGAAGGCTGGCGAGGTCACTCGCGCCTGGCACATCATCGACGCCACCGACGTCGTGCTGGGGCGACTGGCGTCTCAGACCGCCATCTTGCTCCGCGGCAAGCACAAGCCCACCTACGCCCCGCACATGGACATGGGTGACTTCGTGATCATCGTCAACGCCGAGAAGGTCGCCCTGACCGGTTCGAAGCTGGCGACCAAGAAGGCCTATCGCCACTCCGGATACCCAGGTGGCCTGCGCGAGACGGGGTATGAGGAGATGTTGGCCAAGCACCCCACCCGCGCGGTGGAGAAGGCCATCCGCGGCATGGTGCCGAAGAACTCCCTCGGCCGCCAGCAGCTGAGCAAGCTCAAGGTGTACGCCGGGGACACCCACCCGCACGCGGCCCAGCAGCCCGTCCCGTACGAGATCTCCCAGGTCGCGCAGTAAGGAACTCTTGATGACCGTCAACGACACCCCGATCGACGCCGACGACGTCGAGCTCACCCAGTACACCAGCGAGTCCAGCGCCGCTCCCGCCGCGACGGGCGAGCGGCCCTCGGCCTCTGCGCCCGGCGCCGCCACCGGTCGGCGCAAGCAGGCCATCGCCCGAGTCCGCATCGTTCCTGGCACCGGGGAGTGGAGGATCAACGGCCGCGCGCTGGCCGAGTACTTCCCGAACAAGGTGCACCAGCAGATCGTGAACGAGCCTCTCGCCGCGCTGGACCTCATCGGCGCCTACGACGTGCTCGTGCGCGTGCACGGTGGCGGCCCCTCCGGCCAGGCCGGAGCGGTGCGCCTGGGCGTGGCTCGTTCCCTCAACACCGTGGACGAAGAGCTCAACCGCCCTGCCCTGAAGAAGGCCGGCCTGCTGACCCGTGACGCCCGCGTGCCGGAACGCAAGAAGGCCGGGCTGAAGAAGGCCCGCAAGGCTCCGCAGTACAGCAAGCGCTGATCTGCCCGGTGCGGGCGTGGCCCGGCTCGCAAAGGGGCCGGGCCACGCGGGCAGCAGCAGGAGAGAGGGCGATGAGATGGGACGACTCTTCGGTACGGACGGCGTCCGGGGGATGGCCAACAAAGACCTGACCGCCGAGCTGGCTCTCGACCTGTCGGTCGCGGTGGCCCACGAGCTCGGTGGGCGGGGTGCGTTCGGTGGTCGGAGAGCCACGGCCGTGGTCGGCCGGGACCCCAGGGCCTCGGGGGAGTTCCTCGGCTCGGCGGTCATGGCGGGGTTCGCCTCGGCCGGTGTCGATGTGCTGGACGCTGGTGTGCTGCCGACCCCGGCCATCGCCTACCTGACGATGCGGCTCACCGCTGAGATGGGAGCGATGCTGTCGGCGTCGCACAACGCGATGCCCGACAACGGCATCAAGTACTTCTCGACCGGGGGCAACAAGCTGGCTGACGATCTCGAGGACCGCATCGCCGAGCGGATGGGGGCGGAATGGGAGCGGCCCACCGGCGCGGCCGTGGGCCGTATCAGGCCGTTCCCACAGGGAGCAGAGTTCTACATGGAGCACCTACGCTCGGCGGTGCCTGAGCGGCTGGACGGGCTGCACGTGGTCATCGACGGCGCGCACGGCGCCGCCAGCCATGTCGCCCCGGAAGTGTTCCAGCGGGCCGGCGCCCGGGTCGACGTGATCGGCGGCGACCCGAGCGGGCTGAACATCAACGACGGCCACGGCTCCACCCACCTCGAGCCCCTGCAGCGCGCTGTCCTGGACCGCGGCGCGGACATGGGGGTAGCCCTGGACGGTGACGCCGACCGGTGCCTGGCCGTGGACGCTGAGGGCCAGGTCGTGGACGGGGACCAGATCATGGCCGTGCTGGCCGTGGACCGGCAGGGTCGTGGCACCCTGACCGACAGCACTCTCGTGGCCACCGTGATGAGCAACCTCGGGCTGCTCCAAGCGATGGAGCAGCGCGGGATCACGGTGGTGCAGACGGCGGTCGGGGACCGCTACGTGCTGGAGGAGCTGCGCCGGCGCGGACTGAGCCTGGGCGGCGAGCAGTCCGGACACGTGATCATGCTGGACCACGGCACGACCGGTGACGGTGTGCTGACCGCGCTGTCCCTGGCGGCGGGTGTGGTCAACGCGGAGAAGCCGCTGGCGGAGCTCGCGGCGATCATGCAACGGCTGCCTCAGGTGCTCATCAACGTCAAGGACGTCGACAAGCACGCGCTGGACACTGACGCGGGCGTGCGCGAGGCGGTGGCCGACGTCGAGAGCCAGCTCGGCGACGGTGGCCGAGTGCTGCTGCGTCGTTCCGGGACGGAGCCCCTGGTGCGCGTGATGGTGGAGGCCCCCACCGCAGAAGAGGCGCAGCGCTGCGCCGAACACCTGGCTGCGGTGGTGACCGAACGGCTGTCGCTTTCCTGAGGGAAGCGCCCGGGACACTGTGGCGCCGTGCGGCGCCGTGTGGCGCCTTCTAGGCTCAGACGAGCTGTTGCAACGCGCCTGTGTCGACGTCGTAGAGGAACCCGCCGACGGCGACGTGCTCACCGATCAAGGGGTGGGTGCCGACACGGCCGACGTCCTCGGTCAGCGCCTGCTCCTGGTCGGGAACCACATGGAACCGCTGCCAGTCAGCGCTTCGGCCGGCCGACGTGGCCACGCGCTCGCGCAGCTCCTCTTCGCTCGCTGAGGCCATGGCGCAGCGAGTGTGCGGCACGATAGCGATGCGCTTGACCTCGAGCAGGTGCACGGCGAGCACGAGGGCCTCGAGCACGGCGTCGGTCACCCGCGCGCCGGGGTTGCGGATCACCTTCGCGTCGTTCAGATCGAGCCCGAGCATGGGCAGGGGGTCGATCCGGGAGTCCATGCACGTCACCACGGCGACGCCGGCCCGAGCCGGCGCGGCCATGTGACCCCGGTCGAACGACCGCGCGTACTCGCGGTTGCCTTCTATGAGCGCATCGAACGCACCGGGCTCAGCCATCGTCGCCCGCTTCTGCCGTGACGGGAATGTCGAGGTCCTCCCGGGTCGGCGAGGCGGCTCCCGCGCGGGCCACGGTGTAGGCGGCCGAGGCGATGCCTCGCTGCACGGCTGCCGTCAGTGCTTCGGACGAGGCTTCGGTCAGTCGCTCCCGCGCCGCCGGCGACCCCAGCAGGCCGGCGTCGAGCAGGCCGGAGATCAGGCCGCCCATGAACGAGTCACCGGCGCCGACCGTATCCACAACGTTGATGGAGGGGGCGTCCACCCACGTCTGGCTGTCGGTGGGGGTGTGGTACACCAGTGCGCCACTGCGACCGTCCGTGATGATCACCAGTGGAGGACCGAGACGTCCCCACAGGCGCGCCACCTGGCTGGCCTCGGCGCCCTCGTACAGCCACTCGATGTCCTCGGCGCTGGCCTTGACCACGTCGCAGCGCCCGATGCGCTCCTCGATGGTGTTGCGCGCGTCGTGGGCGCTGCCCATGATCGTCGGCCGCGCGTTCGGGTCGTAGGAGACCGTGGCGTGCTCCCGGGCCTCCGACATCACCGTGAAGACGTCGCTGGCCCCGGGCTGGAGGGTGGCGGCGATGGATCCGGTGTGCACATGAGCGAAGGAAGCCAGGTCGATCGACGGGACCTGCCACTCCAGGTCGAAGTCGTAGGTCGCCCCACCCTCGTCGTCCAGCTTCGCGGTGGCGGTCGAGGTACGGGGGGCGTCTTGGCTCCCCTCGACCAAGCCGACCTCGCGTTCGGCGAGGTAGTTCGCGATCATCTCCCCGCGTTCGTCGCGCCCGATGAAGGTGGCCAGCATGGTCGGGTGGCCCAGCGCGGCCACCCCGACCGCGACGTTGGCCGGGCTGCCTCCGACGTGCTCCGTCGCCTCGGAGTCGGCCGGCTTGACGATGTCGACGAGGGCCTCGCCGACGGCGAGGACTCTGAGGCGCTCAGACATGGCTCGGGGCGAACGCGTCGGCGTACGCGGCGACCTTCGCCACGCGGTGGTGCGACTCGATGATGCGGATCGTGCCCGACTTGCTGCGCATCACCAGGGAGTTGGTGGTGGCGGTGCCCGACCCGAAACGCACCCCCTTCAACAGCTCGCCGCTGGTGATACCGGTGGCGACGAAGAAGCAGTTGTCTCCGGTCACGAGCTCGTCGTTGGTGAGCACCTGGTCCAGGTCGTGCCCGGCGTCGAGGGCCTTCTGTTTCTCCTCGTCGTCCTTGGGCCAGAGCTTGCCTTGGATGACGCCATCCATCGCCTTGACCGCGCACGCGGTGATGATGCCCTCGGGTGTGCCGCCGATGCCGAGCAGCATGTCCACCCCGCTGTCCGGTTGGCAGGCGGCGATCCCGCCGGCAACGTCCCCGTCGGTGATGAACCGCAGCCGGGCTCCGGCGTCACGCACCTCCTCGGCGATCTTCTCGTGGCGCGGCCGGTCGAGCATGATGACGGTCACATCCTCCGGATGACGGTGTTTGGCCCGGGCGACCCGGCGGACGTTCTCAGCGATCGGCAGTCGGATGTCGACCCGGTCGGCGCACTCCGGGCCCACCACGAGCTTGTCCATGTAGAAGACGGCACTGGGGTCGAACATCGTGCCACGCTCGGAGACGGCCATCACTGCGATGGCGTTGTCCATCCCCTTCGCGGTCAGTGTCGTCCCGTCGATGGGGTCGACGGCCACATCGACCTCCGGGCCGGTGCCGTCGCCGACCTGCTCTCCGTTGTAGAGCATCGGGGCCTCGTCCTTCTCGCCCTCGCCGATCACCACGACCCCGTCCATGCTGACCGAGGAGATGACCTTGCGCATCGACTCCACGGCGGCGTTGTCGGCTAGGTTCTTCTCGCCCAGACCCACCCAGCGCCCCGCGGCCAGGGCCGCTGCCTCGGTCACGCGGACCAGCTCCAGAGCCAGGTTGCGATCCGGAAGCACCGCATCCCGATGTTTGGGGTCGTCTTCGGCCATGTGGAGGCCTCCTGCTTCGCTGCCGGGGGTCGATTTCACTGCGACTCTATCCCTGATGGGTCGCCCGTGGGGAGGGAATGAAACGATGGACCGGTGACCGCAGACCCATCTCCTCAGGGTGAGGATCCTGACGCCAAGCGCCGGGCACGGTTGCTCTCGTACACCACCAAGAACATGATCTACTCGCTGGCGGCGGTTCTGGTGGCCGCCGTCGCCGTCTGGGCCATCACGCCCAACCCGCAGGGTCCTCAGCGTCGGCCGGCCGAGATCGACACGACGGCCCAGTTCGCGGCCAGCCAGGCGGACTGGCCGGTGTGGTCACCGCAGTCTCTGAGTGAGGACTGGTCCGGCACCCTCGTGCAGTACGAGGCGATGGACGGGGTGGCGACCTGGCGCCTGCTCATGGTCACCCCTCGCACCGAGTCTCTCGAGCTCCGGCAGGCGCGCGACCCCGGGGAAGAGTGGCGGGCAGAGTCACTGGAGGGCCTGCAGCGCCGGAGCTCGATCTCCTTCGACACCCCCGTCGGTGCCCGGGAGTGGCAGATCTGGACAGGTACCAGCGAGAACGACGAGCCCCTGGTGGCCGTCGTCCTTCCACCCACCCCGGAGCAGCCCGCGACCACGATCGTGGACGGGACGGCTGAGGTGGCGGAGGTGGCCGAGTTCATCGACTCCCTCGAGGAGGTCCCGGCTGCCGGGGGCTCGTCGAGCTAGACCCCGGCGTCCGGCTCCTCGGTGGAGGCATCCAGCTGGCTCTGGGCGGCGTCGAGCTTGGACTGGCAGTGCGCCGCGAGCGCCTCGCCGCGCTCCCACAGCAGCATGGACTCCTCCAGTGGCACGCTTCCCGACTCGATTCGCGCGACGATGGCGATGAGCTCGTCGCGCGCCTGTTCGTAGGACAGCTCCGACACCTCGGTGCCGTCCACAGCAGGGGGCGCGGTGCTCGTCTCGGGCGGCGATGGCTGCTCCTGCGACATGACCGCAGCCTAGCCAGACTTAGCCGGGGGGTGGGGCGGTGACCGGTCGCACGCCGAAGTCACCGGCGGCCACCGTGACCCGCAGCAGCGCTTCCGGGTCGACGTTGCGGGGGTCGCGAATGATTCGTCCGTCGACCTGACGGACGACGGCGTAGCCGCGTTCCAGGGTGTGTTGGGGAGACACTGCGCGCAGGTGCGCGCGGTGCTGGCGGGTCCGATCGTGCTCGGCGCGCAGCCGGTTGTGCAGCGTCCGGCGCCCGGAGGTCACCACGGCCACGACGCGCTCGCGGTGCGCCGAGACGATGGCCGCCCGGTCAGCCATGACGGGACGGCCCATCAGGGCGGCGAGGTGGGAGCGCTCTCGTGTCACTCGTTCGCCAAGACGCTCGCGACTGCGCGCTCGCAGAGCGCCCAGCGCCTTCTGCTCCGCTTCCCGGTCGGGGACCACAGCACCGGCCGCGTGCGTCGGCGTGGAGGCGCGCAGGTCGGCGACGAGGTCGAGCAGGGGGGTGTCGCTCTCGTGTCCGATCGCGCTGACCACGGGGGTGCGGCACGCCGCGACGGCGCGAACCATCGACTCGTTGCTGAACGGCAGCAGGTCCTCGAAGGACCCTCCACCGCGAGCGATGATGATGACCTCTACGTCGGGGTCCGCGTCGAGCTCGGCCACGGCCGCATTCACCGCCAGCACCGTGTCGTTCCCCTGCACCGGGACCTGTCGGATCGCGAACCGGGCAGCCGGCCAGCGGCGGCGCGTGCCGGCGACCACGTCTCGTTCCGCGGCCGTGTTGCGCCCGGTGACCAGCCCGATCGAAGCGGGGAGGAACGGCAGAGCGGTCTTGCGGTCGGAGTCGAAGAGGCCTTCGGCTCGTAGCAGCTGCTTGAGGTGTTCGATCCGGGCCAGCAGCTCGCCGACGCCAAGGTGGCGCATCTGACGCGCTTCGAGCTGCAGCGTGCCGCGCCGGGTCCAGAAGCTCGGCTTGGCGTGGATGACGACCCGTGCTCCCGGTTGCGGTGGGGAGGGCATGGCTTCCAACGCCGGCACCGGGATGGACACGGACAGCGACATGTCGACGTCGGTGTCGCGCAGCGTGAGGAAGGCGGTGTTCATCCCCGGGCGCCGGTTGAGCTGGACGACCTGACCCTCGACCCACAGCGGCGACATCTTCTCGACGTAGTCGGCGATCTTCAGGGTCAGCACCCGCACCGGCCATGGGCTCTCCGCGGTCGTCTCGCGGGCGGTCGCCGCCAGCTGAGACGGCGAGGTCACGGCGCGTCCTGGCTGCTCATAGCCGGGCCAGCTCCTGCTCGAGATCGTCCAGGCCCAGCGCGCCCAGGGACAGGGCTGCCATGTGCCAGGCCTTGAGGTCGAACTCCTCACCTCTGTCCGCAGCGGCCCGGCGGGCAGCGTCGCGGCCCGCTAGCCAGGCTCGCTCCCCGAGCTTGTAGCTGATCGCCTGACCGGGCCAGCCCAGGTAGCGCACGATCTCGCTGGCGATGAAGTCCCCCGGCCGTCCGCAGTGCGCGGCGAAGAACTCCTGGGCCAGGGCCGGCGTCCAGGGTTGACCCGGGCCCACGTCGGAGTCGTCGGGGATCGGGAGCCGCAGGTGCATGCCGATGTCGATGACGACGCGGATGGCCCGCATGATCTGACAGTCGAGATAGCCCAGGCGCGCCTCGGTGTTGAGGTAGCCGAGCTCGTCCATCAGGCGCTCGGCGTAGAGGGCCCATCCCTCGGTCACCCCGCTGGAGGAGCCGATGCTGGTCTGGTAGATCGACAGCTGGGGAGCCAGCAGGACCCACTGCGCCAGCTGAAGGTGATGACCGGGAACGCCCTCGTGGTACCAGGTGGAGACGAGGTCGTAGAGGGGGAAGCGGGTCTGTCCCAACGTGGGCAGCCAGGTCTGGCCGGGGCGCGAGAAGTCGAGCGAGGGGAGGCTGTAGTAGGGAGCCGCTGCGCTGCCGGACGGAGCGATCCTGGCACGCACCGTTCGGAGGGGCTCGGCGATGTCGAAGTGTTCGCCATCCAGGTCCGCGATCGCCTCGTCCATCATCTGCTGCAGCCGGGCCTGGATCCGGTCGACTCCCTCGACCGCCTCACCGTGCTCGTCGAGGTGTCGCATGGCCTCGACGGGGCTGGAGCCCGGCAGGATCTCCTCGGCCAGCTCCTCCATCTGGGCCCGCAGGTCGGTGAACTCCTGCCAGCCCCACGCGTACACCTCCTCCAGGTCGGGGGTGGCGCCCATCCAGCGGCGCGCGTTCAGGCGGTAGCGCTCCGGCCCGACGGCGTCCGGGGTGCCGTCGGCCGCCGGGCGGTAGGTCTGCGCGAGGTAGTCACGCAGCGTGCTGGTGCCCTCGGTGGCCGCCGCCGCAGCCTGGTGCAGGTCGTCGGCGAGCTCGGGGTGGGCGGAGACGCCGGGAGCGACGAACTCGTCGAACCAGCCGGACTCGACCCACTGCGTCAGCTGGTCGGCCACGGTCTGGGCCTGCAGGGGGGCCGCGAGCAGATCCTCGGCGCGGCCTGCCTCCAACGAGTCCACGTAGGACTCGAACGACTCCGGGATCCGGCTCATGCGCCGGGCGACACAGGACCAGTCGTCCTCGGTCTCGGTGGGCATCAACGAGAAGAGCTGGCGGGCCTGCTGCGGCGGGCCGAAGATGTTGCGGATCTCGCGCAGGTGCTCCTTGCCCTCGTGCGTCTCGACAAGGGACCCGAGGCGGTCACGCAGCAGCGCCTCGCAACGACGGTCTGCCTCCTCCCATCCGCCGTCGGGCTCCTCCAGGTCCTCCAGGTCGCCGAGGGTGCGCAACGCGAGGTCGGCCCGGGCCTGGTGGCCGGCGACGGAGAAGTCCGGCATTCGGTCGTCGTGCTCGCGCAGGCCGAGGCTGGTCGACACGGTGGGGTCCAGCTCGGCCAGAGCGTAGACGTAGGCGTCGGCGACCTGCCGCGGGGTGGACGGTGCCGAGGAGGGGGATGAGGTCACCGCCCCATGATGGCTCAGCCCGTTGTCCAGGGACCACCAAGGCGGGGCGCCTACCATGGATGGGTGATCTCCCCCGCTCAGCCCGTCCACCCGACCGTGCCCGCAATGCCGGACGAACCTTCTGGGGCGCCCGAGCGAAGGGTGCTGCTCGCGGCGCCCCGCGGCTACTGCGCCGGGGTGGACCGGGCAGTCATCACGGTGGAGAAGGCGCTGGACCTCTACGGCCCCCCCATCTACGTGCGCAAGCAGATCGTGCACAACAAGCACGTGGTGGCCACGCTGGAGAAGCGCGGTGCCGTGTTCGTCGACTCCACCGAGGACGTGCCTGAGGGCGAGACGGTGATCTTCTCGGCGCACGGCGTTTCGCCGGCCGTGCACGAGGAGGCCAGGGCGTTGCAGCTGAAGACCATCGATGCGACGTGCCCGCTGGTCACGAAGGTGCACCGTGAGGCGGTGCGCTTCGCGAACGACGATGTCGACATCCTGCTGATCGGCCACGACGGACACGAGGAGGTCGAGGGCACGGCCGGGGAGGCCCCCTCGCACATCACCTTGGTGCAGAGCCCGGAGGAGGTCGACGCGGTGCAGGTACGGGACCCGGAGAGAGTGGTGTGGCTGTCCCAGACAACGCTGTCCGTGGACGAGACGATGGAGACGGTGCGGCGCCTGCGCGAGAAGTTCCCTGCGCTCCAGGACCCGCCGAGCGACGACATCTGCTACGCCACCCAGAACCGCCAGGTGGCGGTGAAGCAGATGGCCGCGGAGTGTGACCTGGTCATCGTGGTGGGCTCCACCAACTCCTCGAACTCGGTCCGTCTGGTCGAGGTCGCGGTGGAGCACGGCGCCCGCGACGGGCACCTGGTGGACTACGCGGACGAGATCGACGAGGCGTGGCTGGACGGGGTGAGCACCGTCGGCGTGACCAGCGGCGCCAGCGTGCCCGAGCTCTTGGTCCGCGAGGTGCTGGAGTGGCTCGATGCGCGTGGCTATGGCGACGTGGCGCTGGTCACCGCGGCGGAGGAGTCGCTGATGTTCTCGCTGCCTCGTGAGATCCGGCGCGACCTGAAGGCGCGCGACGGGGTCGAGGCGGCGAAGGTCAAGCACGACCCCGGCGCGATCAGCTAGGCGCTGCGCGGGCGTGAGCGCTGGCCGGCCGCAGGGTCGTCCGCCACGAGCTCTCGGGTCGGTGTCCCCTCGACCAGCTCGTCGGCCAGGAGGTCTGCCTGAGTCATCGGGCGAACGGCCGAGTCCACCGCCGTGACCGGCGGGACGTCCTCGGAGACCACGCCGAGCTCGCTCATCTTGCGGCTGGTCACCATCACGCGGGACTCCAGGGCGCCGACGAACTGGTTGTAGCTCTCGACGGACCGGCGCAGAGCGGCGCCCATGGCGCCGACGTGCTTGCCCATCGTGCCAAGCCGCGCATGCAGCTCCTGACCGAGACGAAGCACCTCGCGGGCGTTGCTGCTGAGCGCATCCTGCTGCCAGGCGTAGGCAGTGGCCCGGAGCACGGCCAGCAAGGTGGCCGGCGAGGCCAGCACGACCTTGCGACTCTGGGCGTGGTCGTACAACCCCGGTTGGTTGATCAGCGCGGCGGCGAGCACAGCGTCGCTCGGGACGAAACAGACGACCAGCTCCGGGCTGTTCTCGAATGCTGTCCAGTACTCCTTGGCGGCCAGCGTGTCCACGTGCCGTCGTAGGCCTGCCGCGTGCTCGCCCAGCAGGCGGTCGCGATCGCCCGGCGACTGCTGCCCCTGTGCGGCCAGGAAGGACTGCAGCGGGGCCTTGGCGTCGACGACGAGGGTCTTCTCACCCGGCAGGTTCACGACGACATCGGGGCGGACCGATGCCTCGTGGCGGGTGGTGGCGCTGACCTGCTCGTCGAAGTCGCAGCGGGACAGCATGCCGGCATGCTCCAGCACCCGCCGCAGCTGCGCCTCCCCCCAGACGCCGCGCACCCCGGAGGAGTTCAGAGCACCGGACAGCGTTGCGGTCTGCTCGCCGAGCGTCTCGGTGCGGGTGGCGACCGCCCGCAGGACCTCCCCGATCTCGCCGAAGTGCTCGACGCGGTCGCGCTCGAGAGTCGTGACGTGCTGCGCGACCCGGTCGAGCGTCTGCCGCAGCGGCCCCAGCTCGGCGGCGACCATCTGCTCGCGGGCTCCGTGCTGGCGCTCGGCCTGGAGCTGTTCGGAGAGCAGGTCTCTCTCCGCCCGCACCGCCGTGACCTGCTCGCGTGCGCCTCGCAACGCGGAGCGGCCGAGCACGGCGCCAACCACCAGGCCGACGATCACCGCGAGGAGCACACTGCCTACCCACATGAGTTCCATGCCCAGACGGTGACATCGGGGACCGACACACCTGCTCGACGCGCCTCCGTTCAGGGGCTGGTCACGGCGGCTCCCACGGCTTGGCCGAGTGCGAGCGCGAGGAACAGCCAGGCGGTCGCCCGACCGCTGTCGCTGGCCGGACCGCCTGCCTCGCCTTCGGATGGTCCGACCTCGTGGCGGACCAGCAGCACCGGGCCGTCTAGGGTCGGTGCATGGCCACGAACTACGCCACCGCCGAACGGGTCTCGCGTGCCGAGCTCGAGGGCTTCCTACGGGACCGGCATCGGGGAACCCTGGTGACCTACCGCAAGAGCGGTGGACTGCAGATGTCGCCCGTGTCCTGCGGCCTGGACTCCGATGGGCGCATCGTGGTCTCGACCTACCCGCAGCGGGCGAAGGTCGCGAACCTGCGACGTGACGCCCGGGTCTCGATGGTCGTGCACAGCGAGGACTGGGACGGGCCGTACGTGCAGGTCGACGGCACCGCCGAGGTGCTCGACATGCCCGAGGCTCTCGACCCGCTGGTCGAGTACTTCCGCAGCATCGCCGGCGAGCATCCCGACTGGGAGGAGTACCGCGAGGCGATGCGCCGGCAAGGCAAGTCACTGGTGCGGGTCACGGTCGAGCACTGGGGCCCGATCGCCACCGGCGGCTTTCCCCCCGAGAACGACGACTGACGACACTCACAGACAGGACTGCGCATGGCCAACAGCCGCGTCATCGACGGCACCGACATCGTCGCCGTGGACTTCCCCGGTCGACTGCAGGACGACGAGCTCGCCGAGCTGCGAGACCTCGCCGGCTCGGTCGCCGCGGAGCGGGGCCACGCCAGTCTCCTCGTGGAGTACGCCGACGCCGACCCGGACGCCGTAGACGCACGTGTGGTCTGGCGAGAGCTGCAGCGGCTCGCGGCCGTCGACGGGGCACATCGGTGCGCCGTGGTCACCGACGCCGCGCTGGCGGACGCTCTCGCGACCTCACGAGGGGAGGAGCGGTCGACCGAGCTGGAGGTCTTCGCGGCCGAGCAGCGGGACGACGCGCTGTTCTGGCTGCGCGAGTAGAGGCGTCACGCTCGCGCACAGTCCATCGCGGGTCAGGCGGCTAGACTCTCGTTCCCGTGGCTCTCACTATCGGCATCGTCGGCCTGCCCAACGTCGGCAAGTCCACCCTGTTCAACGCCCTGACCAAGAACCAGGTGCTGGCGGCCAACTACCCGTTCGCCACCATCGAGCCCAACATCGGCGTGGTGCCCTTGGCCGACCCCAGGCTGGACCGGCTGGCCGATCTGTTCGACAGCGCGAAGGTGCTGCCGGCCACCGTGTCGTTCGTCGACATCGCCGGGATCGTCCGGGGCGCCTCCGAGGGGGAGGGGCTCGGCAACAAGTTCCTGGCCAACATCCGTGAGGCCGACGCCATCTGTCAGGTGGTCCGTGCGTTCAGCGACGACGACGTCGTCCACGTCGACGGTGCCGTGTCACCGCAGAGCGACATCGAGACCATCAACACCGAGCTCATCCTGGCCGACCTGCAGACCCTCGAGGCGGCGATCCCGCGCTTGGAGAAGGAGGTCAAGGGCAAGAAGACCGACCGGGCCGTGCTGGAGACGGCGCTCGCCGCCCGGGAGGTGCTCGAACGGGGAGACACCCTGTATGCCGCAGGCGCCGCGGCCGGTGTGGACGCGGAACATGCCCGCACGTTGGGCCTGCTCACCACCAAACCCTTCCTCTACGTCTTCAACCTCGACGAGGACGGTCTGACCGATGAGTCCCTCCATGCCTCACTGGCGAAGCTGGTGGCGCCGGCCGAGGCCATCTACCTCGACGCCAAGCTGGAGGCCGAGCTGGCCGAGCTCGACGCCGAGGAGGCCGCCGAGCTGCTGGCCTCCG
>NZ_DATFMA010000028.1:0-15208 GCF_035267225.1 Ornithinimicrobium sp. | reverse complement strand
CCGGGCGCGTCTCGACGCCTCACCCCACGGGCACAAGGTCGACATCCGCGTGGGGGCTGCCACCGAGACGTTGCGTGCCCTCGCGGAGGCGGGCGAGCAGTTCGACCTGGTCTTCATCGACGCCGACAAGACCGGATACGCCGACTACCTCGACCAGGTGCTCGACGGCGGCCTGCTGGCCGACGGCGGCGCCGTCCTCGTCGACAACACCCTGCTGCAGGGCGAGCCTTACGCGGCCACCACGCCCAGCGCGAACGGCGCCGCCATCGCCGACTTCAACGCCCACGTTGCCGGTGACGACCGGCTGGAGCAGGTACTCCTCCCGCTGCGCGACGGCCTCACGGTGATTCGCCGTGTCTGAGGCGAACACCTTCGGGGTGCGTGCGGTCGGGCGCAGCCTCGCCACCCAGGCGGTCCTGGCCCTGGCCCTGCCGGTCAACCTGGCCGTGACTCTGGTGGCGGGAGCCCGCACCGCGGCGCGCAGCGAGACACGGCATACCGCGGAGCACCCCCGCACGGTGCTGCTGACCGGCGGCAAGATGACGAAGGCGCTGCACCTGGCCCGCGCCTTCCACCGCGCCGGGCACCGTGTCGTCCTCGCCGAGTCCGGTCGCTACCGCTTCACCGGGCACCGGTTCTCACGGGCGGTCGACACGTTCCATGTCGTGCCCGCCCCGCAGGACCCGAGCTACGTGCCCGCGCTCGTCGATCTCGCCGAGCGCGAGGAGGCAGACGTGTTCGTGCCCCTCTCCAGCCCGGTGTCCAGCGCCTACGACAGCCGGGTCCGCGAGGCGCTCGCCGGGCGGTGCGACAGCGTCCACGTCGACCCCGCGACCCTGGCCGTCGTGGACGACAAGGGTGCGTTCGCCGCCGCCGCCGGCGAGCTGGGCCTGCCCGTCCCGGACACCCACCTCATCACCGACGCCGACCAGGTGCTCGACTTCGACTTCTCGCGCTCCCACCGCCCCTACGTGCTCAAGAGCATCGCCTACGACCCGGTGCACCGGCTCGACCTGACCCCGCTGCCCCGGCCGAGCCATGCGCAGACCCGGGCTTTCGTCTCCGCGCTGCCGATCAGCGCGGACAACCCGTGGATCCTGCAGGAGCTCATCACCGGTCGGGAGTACTGCACCCACGGCACCGTGCGCGACGGCGAGCTCACGGCGTACTGCTGTTGCGAGTCCTCGGCGTTCCAGGTCAACTACGCCGCCGTCGACAAGCCCGAGATCGAGCGGTGGGTGCGCACGTTCACCCGGTCACTGGGGGCCACCGGACAGATGTCCTTCGACTTCATCGAGAGCGCCGACGGCACCCCGTACGCGATCGAGTGCAACCCGCGCACCCACTCGGCCATCACCCTGTTCGACGACCCCGTCGCCTTGTCGCGCGCCTACCTCGACGACGACGCGCCGACTCTGACCCCGGCGGTCGGCTCCCGGGCCACCTACTGGCTCTACCACGAGCTGTGGCGCCTGGCCCGGGCCCCGTGGCAGGTGCGGGAGCGGTGGCGGGTGCTGCGCACGGGCCGGGACGCGATCCTCGACGTCCGCGACCCGCTGCCGTTCCTGCTGGTCCACCACCTGCAGATCCCCAGCCTGCTGCTGGGCAACCTGGTGCGCGGGCGCGACTGGCTACGCATCGACTTCAACATCGGCAAGCTCGTCGAGCCGGCGGGTGACTGAGAGATGGCGATCCGCGTGCTGCACCTGGTCGGGTCACCGACCAGCGAGTTCTACGCCGACCTCTCCCGGCTCTACGCCGCCGGGTGCTGGGAGGCGACCGCCGGTGACCACGAGCACGCCGCCTCGCTGGCCTACGTGAGCCCGGACGGGCGGTGGCGCTTCCCCGCCGACCTGCGGCCCAGCACGATCACCGCGGCGATGCCGATGAGCCTGCCCCGTGCCCTCGACCACATCTCCGCGCTCAAGCCCGAGGTCATGGTGCCGCAGATGTTCTGCCCGGCCGGGATGACGGCATACCGGAGCCTCTTCGACGTGCTGGAGGTGCCGTTCGTGGGCAACACCGCTGCCGTGATGGCCCTCGGCGCGGACAAGTCGACCAGTCGGGCCGTCGTCTCCGCAGCCGGGGTGGCCGTGCCCGAGGGCGAGCTCGTCGCGCCCGGCGAGCACCCCCGGCTGGACCCTCCGGTCGTGGTCAAGCCCGTCAATGCGGACAACTCGCACGGGGTGACACTCGTCCGCGACCGCGACGGGTACGCGGCCGCCCTCGAGAGCGCCTGGCACCACTCGAGGGCCGCGCTGGTGGAGCGGTACGTCGAGCTGGGCCGGGAGGTGCGCTGCGGAGTGCTGGACCGCGATGGCGAGCTCGTGACCCTGCCGCTGGAGGAGTATGCCGTCGACGCCGTGACCAAACCGGTCCGTGACGAGGCCGACAAGCTGACCAGGGACCCCGGTGGAGACCTGCGCCTGGTCGCCAAGGATGCCGAGCACGCGTGGATCGTGCCGGCCGACGATCCCGCGACCGAGGCGGTCGGCGCCGCCGCCCGCCGCTGCTTCCGTGCGCTCGGGTGTCGTGGCTACGGCCTCTTCGACTTCAGGATCGACCCGTCAGGGCGCCCATGGTTCCTCGAGGCGGGCCTGTACTGCTCCTTCGCCCCCTCCAGCGTCGTGACCGTCATGGCGGAGGCGGCAGGCATCCCGCTCGCCGACCTCTTCGCTGCCCAGGTGGAGGCGGCCCGCCGCCGCACCCCCCGCCCCCTCGTGGAAGGAACACCCCGATGAACATCGCACCGCTGGAGCCCGTCGGCGCCGTCGTGACCGACCTGTCTCTGACCGACATCACCGCATCGGCCGCCGCGTGTCTCGCCGGACACCTGGCCGAGCACGGCGTCCTCGTCTTCCCCGGCCAGCACGTGGACAACGACACCTTCGTCGGTTTCCTGCGACAGTTCGGGGACCTGACCTTCACGGTCGGCGAGACCCCGGTGGCAGGTCACCCGGACCTCAACCTCATCAGCAACGTCGGCCGGAGCACCCCGCCGAAGAGCACCTTCCACGTCGATACGAGCTACGTCGCTCAGCCGCCCGCCTACACCGCGCTGCGGGCGGTCACCATCCCGGAGCAGGGTGGCGCCACCCTGTTCACCAACCAGTACCGGGCCTACCAGACCCTGCCCGACGAGCTGCGCGACCGTCTCGACGGGCGGACGATCACCCATCGTGTGACCGGGCTCGACCTGGACGAGGACGCCGAGACCTCGGCCGACCATCCCGTCTTCCGCGAGCACCCACTGACCGGCCGCCGGTCGCTGTACCTGTCCACCCCGGCGCGCTGCGTCGCGATCAGTGGGCTCGACGACTCCACCGAGTCCCAGGTGGTGATGCGCATGCTCTTCGAGCATTCGACCAGCGAGGACAACACGCTGCGGCACACCTGGTCCGCCGGCGACATCGTGATGTGGGACAACGCGTGCGTGCTGCACAAGGCGGACCACAGTGGCGTGGTGGGCGACCGCGTCATGCACCGCGGAATGGTCGCCGCCTACCCGGAGGCCGGCTGAGCGACCACCCCGAGTCAGGTCGACGACGGCCCCGAGGGCGTCGTCCTCAGAGGCGCAGGCCGAGCTCCACGACCGCCTCGGCCACCGCACGGATCGGCGCGTTGCGATCCCGCGCGCGTTTGCGGAGTCGCTCGAAGGCCTGCTCCACCGACTCGCCGTGGACGTTCGCGACCATCCCCTTGGCCTGCTCGATCACCACGCGTGAGTGCAGCGCGAGGCGCAGCTGTTCGTTGAGCTGCTCCTGCTGCCTCAGCTCCGAGCCGTTGATCAGCAGCCCGGTGCACATGTCCGCCAGCACCTGCACCCCCTCCAGGTCCTCGGCGGACCACTCCCGCGGCTCGGAGGAGTACAGGTTGAGGGCACCCACGACGCGGTCCCCCAGCGACATCGGGATGCCTGCCACCGCCCGGACGCCCAGGTCGGCGGCGGCCGCCCGGTACTGCTCCCATCCGTCCGTCTTACCGGCCAGGTCGGCGACGGCCACGACCTCCCCGCTGTGGCAGGCCTGCACGCACGGGCCCTCCTGGGACTCTCCCTGCGCCATCTCGAGGAGAGCGAGACTGCTGGGGACAGCGGTTTCGAACACCAGACGGTCCTCGACCATCAACGACACCCCACTGCCGGCCAACCCGAACACCTCGGTGGTCCGCTCGGACAGCTCACGCACCGTCGCGTCCACGTCATAGGAGGTGAGCAGCAGACGAGCGAAGCCGGAGACCGTCCGCAGGAACAGCTGATGGTCGTACACGCGATCACATCCTGGCCGTCGGCGTCACCGCGCGGTGACTCACGAGCGCCAGGCAAGCCACCTCACCAACAGCAGCGACGCACGTGGGCATGAGAGGTTACACGCGCGGGCACCCGGGAGCAACGGAGCGGCCAGGCCGGGGCTCGTGGGGCCCGCGGTGGTGAAGATCGAGTAAAACTCTCAAAGTGGAAGCGCTTTACGTGTAGCGCCGCCGAGCCGGCGGGTCTACTGTCGCCCAGTACGCGGCCCCGGACCCTGGTCGCGGTGTGGGGGGATGCGTTGCTCCAGACCTTGGCAGCCGTCCTGAAGGAACCGGTGATGCATGGGAGGAGACACGCACATGACCCTGAGGATGCGCGCAGCCCCGCACACTGTCGGGCAGGTCAGACCGTGAGCGACACGAAGCATGAGGCATCGGTACCCATGCAGGACGCGAACGCTGCGCTCACAGGCATGAACATGGGCGAGGCGATGGGCACAGCCAGCCCACGACCTACCGTGCGGGAGCTCATCATCCAGCTCACCGAGCTCCAGGACGACCTGCGTATGCCCGACCAGGGGTGGGCGCAGCGCCGATCCCTCATCGACCGACAGGCCCTCGTGGTCAAGGAGCTGCGCTCCAGGCGGTTGTCGTCCGCACCGGCCGGGGATCGCTGGTCCCCTCCCGGTCAGGGCACGAGGTAGCGGCGAGAGGCGTCGTAGAGCGATCGCCAGGCCTCCGCGGGCACGAGGGCTCCGTGCTGGGCCACCTCACGTCGCCGCTCGGCGCGTTGCTGCGGGGTGACCCAGGCACCCTCGCCCTCAGCGAGCCAGGGAGACGGGCAGGGGGACGTGACCAGCAGACCGTCCCCGTCGGCCGCAGCGACGCCTGCGTCGGTCACCGCCGCGGCGGAGTCCGCAACATCTCCACGTGCCAGGCATCCGTCGGGGCGTGCGAGGTGCACCGGGCCCCATCGGCCCCCGTGGGCGCGGCGGGCCACCACGGTGGTCGCGTGCGCGCTCGCCGCCTCGCACAGCAGTGACTCCAGGCAGGTCTCGCCGCCGGTGACCCCGGGCACGAAGACGCCGTGCAGGCCGGCCTCGGCCATCGCGAGGTCGAGGGCCAGGGGGCCGTACCGGAGCATTGTGCCGGCCTGGGCGTGCAGCACGACCGGGTCGCCGCGCCCGGGTGGCTCGGTCGCCGGCACCTCCTCGCGCCTCCAGCGGGGTGCCCGCACGTCCTGAACGGCGAGGGAGATGCCGTCCTCACCCTGGATCTGCGCGTCCAGCACCATCCGCGCAGCCACCCACGCCTCCCCGTGGCTGGCGCCCCGTGCCGACAGCGCCCGGAAGGTGACCTCACGGATCTCGCGGAGGCTGACCCGGGTCACCGGCCCGTCCGGCTGCGTCGCCGAGCCGGACTGCTCGGTGGCGCGGGAGTCAGCGAGGGCCATCGTCCGCTCCGCCGGCACCCGGGAACACGCGGTCGAAGAGGTCGAGCCAGTTGCCACCGAGGATGCGCACCACATCGTCCTCGGGCAACCCGACCTCGAGCAGGCCCTCAGTGACGCGCGGCATGTCTGCCGGGCCCTGGAACCAACCCGGCCAGTCCGGCCAGGTCGGGGGGTGCGCGGTGTCGGGCGGACGCCACCGCCCGTCGCGCAGCCAGGCCACATAGTCCTGGCCCCAGTCTCGCGTGCAGTCCGAGCCGAGCGCCACGTGCTGCACCCCGAAGGTCTCGCACAGCTCGGCCACCATCCGGCAGAACCCGGTCAGGGTGGCCTGGGCTCCACCGACCACGTTCGGGTACAGGCAGCACCCGATCACTCCACCTCGCTCGACCAGCGCCTTGATGACGTCGTCGGGCTTGTTGCGAGGCGAGTCGACATACCAGGTGGGGTTGGAGTGTGTGATCGACACGGGCTGGGCGGAGGCGTCGATCGCGTCCAGGCTGGTGCGGTTGCCCACGTGGGACAGGTCGACCAACATGCCGACACGGTTCATCTCGGAGACGATCGTGCGCCCGTAGCGGGTCAGGCCGGAGTCCACCGGCTCGTAACAGGCCCCACCGAGCAGGTTCTGGATGTTGTAGGTCAGCTGGGAGATGCGCACGCCGAGCCGCGAGAAGACCTCGACCAGCCGGTAGTCATCGGCGAACGGGCTGGCGTTCTGAAAGCCCAGCAGCACCGCCACCCGCCCGTCCACCTTGGCCTGACGGATGTCGCCGGTGCTGGTGGCCAGCGTCATCAGGTCCGGGTTCTGCGCCTGCAGCTGGCACCAGTCGCCGATCGTCCGCAGCGTCTCCTCGGGACCCTCCCAGACTGCGCAGGTCGCGTTGACGCCGCTGATGCCCCCCGCGCGCAGCTCCTGCAGGATCTGCCGGCTCCAGTTGTTGATCTGCAGCCCGTCCACCACGACCGCGCGCTCGTGCACGGTGTTGCTCACGAGGCCGGCTCCGGGTCGGGGGCGGTGCAGAAGATCCAGTCGTCGTCGGCCGTGCCGTCGGTCAGGTCGCGCGTGCGGGGAGCTCCCGAGAACAGCGTCACCCGCAGCCAGTCGGTGGACTGCGGCACGAAGTTCTCCATCCCGTAGACGGCGAGCTGCAGGCGCTGCACGTTGAGCGGCAGGAAGGCCTGGGCCAGGGTGTTGGCGCGGACCTCGCCGTAGCGCAGGTGACCGATGCTCTGCACCCGGGAGACCGCACCGCGGTGCCACGGGTGGCGCAGCAGGAACCGGGCCAGCGACTCCTGCGGCGGCGCCTGCTCCAGGTCTGCCCGCAGCGCCCACACCGATCGGGCGATGTCGGTGCCGTGCTCGAGCTCGGCGCCGGGGTCGGCATCGCGGCGACCCCGGCGGGGCTCCTCGTTCTCGGCGGAGGAGAACCAGAAGTAGGCCTGCTGGCTCGGGTCGTCGAAGTCGAAGGCGTCGACCCAGCCGTAGTGCTCGTCGATGTCGCGGCGCAGCGAGGCACAGCTGCGCTGCGGCTGCAGAGCACTGGTCTCGTCGCGGGAGAGCGCCCACTCCAACGTGGAGTCGAGCTCGTCGGTCAGCTCGACGAGGATGGAGGCCACCACCCCGCGGCAGGCCGGGCCCAGCGCGGCCGCCTCGTCGTGCAACGCGTCCCACGGCCGGGTGGTCGTCACCCCGCGCACGGTGCCGTGCTCGGCGTACTCGGCCGCCAGGTCCCCGACCTGCGCCACCTCGACCGCGACGTCGGTGCACCGGGGAAAGGGGGTGAGGTCCATGTCGCCGCTTTCCACCAGGTAACGCTCGGCGCGGCGGAGCAGCTCGACCACCCGGGCGACCGAAGGGTCGTCGCGGCGGACGAGACGGGAGCGAACCACGGCCAGCGGCACCTCCCGGAGGTGAGCCCAGGCGTCCAGGATCTGCGGATGGTTGATGACGTAGGGCACCATCCCGAGGCCGGTCGCGTTGCCCAGCCCGAGGTAGCGGCGCCACTGCTCGTCCAGCTCCACGGCGTCCGGCGAGGCCATGCGTGCACAGTGCTCGACCAGGTCGCAGCTGAGCTCGCGCATCAGCCAGGCGGTGAGGAAGTGCGGGCGGTACGGCACCGAGAACGGGTGCTGGGGGCCGAAGCGCTCGAAGTCGGCGAGACCGAACTTGCCGTTGCTGTAGAAGGCCGTGCTGCGCATCACGTACGGCGAGGCACCGAACATGCGCGGGTCGGGCTGGCGACCGGCGGCCAGCGCGCCCACCACAGCGCCGAAGAAACGCGTGCTGCGGTTGCCCCGGGCCCAGATGATGGCGCCCTCGTCGGCGCGCCCACCCTCCTGGCGGGGGACGTTCTCACGCAGCGACTCGACCCGGTCAGCGCTCAGCTCGCCTTCGACCAGCGCCATCGTCACGTCCCACGATCCGGCGATCACCCGGTCCTCGCGCTCGGACTCCTGCAGCACCTGAGAGAACGCGATCACCCGCCACTGCTCGCCCTGCGCGTCGACGCGGTAGATCACCGTGCCCCGGCCCTGCTCGTCCACGTCGAACAGCTCGCGCTGCACGGCCCAGTCGAAGGCCACGGCATGGCGCACCAGGGAGCGGGCGAAGCTGTGCCGCGTGGCCCGGGCTCCGCCCATGTCGTCGGGGTCGAGCACGACATCGGCAGGACGCAGCCACCGCCACGCCTCGTCGGGGATGACGGAGAGGTCCTGCCGTGCCGCGTTGCTCACGAGCCCGGGTCCGCCGGCAGGGCGCGCAGGTAGGCGGTCTTGGTGACGGAGAAGAAGTCGGCCACGGCGTCGCTGCCCTGCTCCCGCGGCGCGGGGAACGAGCTGTCCGCCAGCCCACCGAACGGAGCGTGCACCTCGGAGCCGGTCGAGGGCGCGTTGACCTTGACCAGCCCGGCCGCGACGTGGTCCACGCAGCGCCGGATGCTGGCCTCGTCCCGGCTGAACACGGACGCGGTGAGGCCGAAGGGGGTGGCGTTGGCCAGGTCGATGGCGGCGTCGAGGTCGTCCACGCGCAGCACGGTCGTGACCGGGCCGAAGACCTCCTCGTTCGCGATGGTCAGACTCGCCTGTCCTTCCAGCACGGTGGGCGCCACGTAGTAGCCGCCGTCGTCGGGAGCGTCAGCCTGGGCGAGGATCGTGGCCCCTTCACCGACGGCCTGCTCGATGGAGCCTGCCACCTCATCGCGGGCGCGGCGCGAGACCAGCGGCCCCACCTGGGCGCCGTCCTCGTCGCCGGGCCCCACGCGCAGGGCCTGCACCGCCGCCGTGAGCTCGGGCACGAGCCGGTCGTAGGCCGAGCCGACGGCGATGACCCGACGGGTGGCGGTGCACTTCTGGCCGGTGCTGTTCATCGCAGCCGCGGTGATGAACGCGGCCGCACCGGCCATGTCGGCGTCGGGCAGCACGATGGCCGGGTTGTGCCCGCCGAGCTCCATCTGCAGGCGGCCACCACGCGGGATGACGATGTCGCGGATCATGTGCCCCACCGGCACCGAGCCGGTGAAGGTGACCGCGTCGATCCTCGGGTCCGCGACCAGCTCGGAGCCCAGGCTGCCGGGGCCGATGACCAGGTTGACCACGCCCGCGGGCACGCCGGCCTCGGCGAGGACCTCCGCCAGTGCGACCGCCACCGCGGGAGTGTCGCTCGCCGGCTTCCACACCACCGTGTTGCCCCACATCAGGGCGGGCGCCATCTTCCAGCACGGGATCTGCAGCGGGAAGTTCCACGGCGTGACGACTCCGACGGTGCCCACCGGCCGGCGTACCGTGCGGACGAGCTCGTCCGGGCTGGCGGACGGGTAGGTCGTCCCGGTCGGACGACGGGCGGCACCAGCGTGGTAGTACAGGGTCTCCACGCTGGCGCCGACCTCACCCCGCGCATCCGCCAGCGTCTTGCCCTCCTCACGGGTCATCAACGCGGCGACCTCCTCGGCACGCCGCTCGAGGATCTGGGCCGCGTTGCGCAGGATCTTGCCGCGGGCCAGCACGCCGACCTCGTCCCACCCTCGCGCTGCGCCCACCGCGGAGGTGATCGCCGCGTCGAGGAGCTCGCTGTCCGCGATCTCGTACTGGGCCACGACATCCTCCGGCGCGGCCGGGTTGGTCGACTCGGCCCGCTTCCCCGAGCCGGGTCGCCAGTCACCACCGATGTAGTGGGACAGGGTCGCGGTCGATGCAGTGGTCACTCAGGCTCCTCGAGAAGTGCGGTGTGTGCAGGGAAGGCGCGGGAGCGGCTAGCGGCCTTGCTCCTTGGCCAGGGTGCGCAGGTACAGCGGCGCGGCCACCACGGAGGGCATCATGATGAAGCCCACCGGCACCGCGGTGATGACGATGAACGACTGCAGGGCGGAGATGCCCCCGTCACCGATCGAGATCAGGGTCGCGGCGGCCACGCCCATCACGATGGCCCACACCGCTCGCAGCATCGTCGTCGGGGTCTCGTTGCTGGTGCAGGCCTGGGAGATGGCGTACGACATCGAGTCGGTGGTCGTGGCCACGAAGGTGATGGTCAGCACCAGGAACAGCGCGCCCAGCAGGCCGGCCAGAGGCAGGTTCTGCGAGATCGCCATCATGGCCGCGGGGAGGCCGGCCTCGCCCAGCGGCTCGGAGATCGAGCCCTGGCTCTCCTGCTCCAGCCGGATGCCGGTGCCGCCCAGCATGGTGAACCACATGGTGGTGGCGATCGGCGGGATGACCGCGGTGGAGATGAGCAGGTCACGGGCAGTACGGCCGCGGGAGATGCGCGCGATGAAGATCGACATCAGCGGCCCGTAGCCGAGGAACCAGCCGAAGAAGAAGACGGTCCATCCGTTCACCCAGGCCTCGTCGCCCTGGTAGAGGCTCATCTGGAAGAAGTTCGTGACGTAGACGCCGATGCCTCCCAGCCAGGTCTGGGCGGCGAAGACGACCGACCCCAGAACGACGGTGATGAGGGCCAGGGCGAGGGCGAGCCAGACGTTCAGCTGGCTGAGGATCTGGATGCCCTTGTCGATGCCGCTGACCACGGAGATCACCGCGATGGTCGTCAGCGTGCCGATGATGGCCAGCTGCACCCCGTAGTTGTCCGGCACCCCGAACAGCGTGGAGAGCCCGTAGGACACCTGCAGGCCCAGGAAGCCGATGGGCCCGACCGTGCCCGCGACGACCGCGATGATGCACGCGATGTCGGCGACCTTGCCGATCCAGCTGTCCTTTACCCGCTCGCCGAGCACCGGGTAGAGCAGGGTGCGGGGTCGCAGCGGCATGCCGCGCTCCATCCCGTAGAGCATGACGATGGTGCCCAGGGAGCCCAGGATGGCCCACGCCAGGAAGCCCCAGTGCACGAAGCTCTGAGCCATCGCGATGCTGGCAGCGTCCGCGGAGGAGTCGGCCAGCAGCGGCGGGGTGGTCAGGAAGTGGTACATCGGCTCGGCGGCGGCCCAGAACACCCCGCCCCCGGCGAGCAACGTGCACATGATCATGGCGATCCACTTGAACCGGCCGTACTCCGGGGTGTCCCTGGCTCCGAGCCTCGCGCTGGACCAGGGCAGAAAGATGCAGACCAGGGCCACGAGGAAGGTCACCAGCAGTAGCACCTGCCAGATGAAGCCGAAGGTGTTGGCGCTGAAGGTGAACCCGGTGGCCACCCAGTCGCTGACGCGGGACGGCACGATCAGGGCGGCGGCGACGAACACCACGAGGATGCCCACGCTCGTGATCGCGACCACCTTGTCGATCGCCGGCTCAGCGGGCTGCGTCTCGGACTTGCGCTGCGTCGTGGTGCTCATGGTCAACCGCCTCGCTCTCCCGCCGACCTCCAGGGGTGGGTGGTCGGTCCTACCTCGACGATCCTCCGTCTTGCGATGCCCGTCCAATGCCAGCCTGGGCTTGAGCGATGCTCAACAGGCATCGCAGCACTACACTGGGCCCATGGAGCTGCGGCAGATGCGGTACGCCGTGGCCGTCGCCGACGAAGGGCACTTCGGACGGGCCGCGAGCCGGCTGTTGATGACCCAGCCGTCACTGTCGCGGCAGGTGCGCGCGCTGGAGCGCGAGATCGGTCACGACCTGTTCCTGCGGACCCGCCGAGGGGCCGAGCTGACCACCGCTGGAGCAGAGTTCGTCACGCGTGCCCGGCGCACGCTGCACGAGGTGGACGCCGTGGTGCGCCGCACACAGGAGGTGGGCTTGGGCGCGTCGGGCCACGTCTGTCTGGGTTTCGTGGCGACGGCGGCCATCGACCTGCTGCCCCGAGCGCTGGCCAACCTGCGCGTGGAGCACCCGGGCACCGTGGTCACCTTGCAGGAGCTGACCACCGAGGAACAGGTGACCGGCCTCGTGGACGGTGACCTCGACGTGGGGCTGGGCCGAGACGTCCGCCCGCACCCCGACCTGAGCCGGCTCGTGCTCGGCGACGAACGCGTCGTGGTCGCCCTGCCGGCGAGGCACCCGCTGGCCCGCCGCGAGCAGCTCAGCCTGGCTGACCTGTCGGGCTGGGCGGCCGTCAAGCTGCCGCGCGAGCGAGCACGGGTGATCGACGATCTGCTGCTGCGGGTGCCGGGCGCGCGCGACCCGCGGCCACCCGGAGCGCCCGGGGCCGCCGTCCAGGAGGCGAACCAGTACATGACCCTCCTGGCCCTGGTGGCCGCGGACATGGGTGTGGCGCTGGTGCCAGAGTCGGTGCAGCCGCTGCAGCGTTCCGGGGTCACCTACGTCCCGCTCTCGGAGCCGGAGGCCACGACCTCACTCATGGTCACCACCGTGGGTACGGCCCCACCGCCGGCGGCGCAGCAGCTGCGCGACAGCCTCGCCCGCGCCTACGCCGAGCTGCGGTAGGAGAGCCGTAGCCCGCTGTGAACGACACGCGCGCCCCAGAGCCGCCGGGCGCCCGGTGGCCACCAGCATCACCCACACACCGACGCTCATGGCGAGGTAGGTGGAGGTCGTCAGGGGGTCAGCGCGACCTTGCCGCGGGCGTGGCCACTGGCCACGTGGTCGATGGCCTTGGCTGCCTCGTCCAGCTCGAACGTTCGCTCGAGCAACGGCCGTATCTGTCCTCGGTCGACCAGGTCCCCCAGCTCGGCCAGGTCGGCGCCGCTTTCCTTGCTCATCAGCGCCGTGAGCCGCTGGCTCACGACGGGCGACATCGCGAGCGCGGCAAGCTGCCGCTGAGTGCCGCCCAGCCAGCGGTCGCCTCCTTCGCCGCCGACGATCACCAGAGTGCCGCGGTCGGTCAGCACGCGACGGAGCCGACGGATCGGGCGCAGCCCGGCGATGTCGAGCACGACGTCGTAGCGGGTGCCGTCGTCCAGGTCCTGGGTCGCGTAGTCGATGGCGCGCACAGCGCCCAGCGAGCGCACCAGGTCTGCCTTCGCGGCGCTGGCCACACCGGTGACCCGTGCGCCGTAGGCGGTCGCCACCTGGACGGCATACGAGCCGACTCCCCCGGAGGCACCGATGACCAGCACCTCGTCGCCGGCCCGCACCCGCCCGGCGTCCCGCACGGCTTGCAGCGCGGTGAGCCCGGAGACGGGAAGGACCGCGGCCTCGGCGAAGGAGAGCCCTTCCGGCTTGCGGGCGATGCGCTGCTCGGGGACGACCGCCAGGTCGGCGAAGGAGCCGTCCGCGGTGCCCATGACCTCCTCACCCACCGTGACCGCCGTGACCTGCTCCCCCACCTGCGTCACCACACCCGCCACGTCGCGGCCTGGCACGGAGTACTTCGGGCGACGCAGACCGAAGGCGAGCCTGACCGCATACGGTCGCCCGGTCATGAGATGCCACGTGCCTCGGTCCACGCCGGCGGCGTGGACTCGGACGACCACGTCACGGGGGCCGGGAACGGGCTCTGGTGTGTCGCCCATCGAGAGCTGCTCGCTCCCGCCGTACTGCTGCTGAACCACTGCACGCATGGCTACTCCTATTTCTTACGCCGTAAGTAATAATAGAACAGAGAAACATACGCTGTATGGTTTGTCAACGTCGCGACAGCCCCAGAGAAGGTAGGACAGGCACATGGTCGGTAGGCCACGCTCGAGAGCCGAGCGGTTGAACCTCGACGCGGTGCTGGCGGCCGCGGTGGAGCTCGCCGACAGCGAAGGTCTCGACGCCCTCTCGATGCGCGCCGTGGCTCGGCGGCTGGGCGTCGAAGCGATGTCGCTCTACCACCACGTCGCCAACAAGGAGGCACTGCTGGACGGCATGGTCGACACGGTCTTTACCGAGTTCCACGCCCCGGAGCCAGGAGGCGACTGGCGCTCTGAGACGCGCGCTCGCTCCGTGACCGCCCGAGCAGCGCTCAAGCGCCACCCGTGGGCCGTAGGGCTGATGGACTCCCGCCGCAACGCCGGGTACCGGACGCTGGTGCACCACAACGCGGTCATCGGCTGCCTGCGCGAAGCGGGCTTCTCGCTGGCGCTCACCGGCCACGCCTTTGCCGTGCTTGACGCCCACCTGTACGGCTTCTTGATCCAGGAGCTGGCCCTGCCCTTCGAGCCAGGGCAGGACCTTGCCGAGCTCGGCGAGCACGTGGTGGCCGCGCTCCCGGAGGGCGAGCTGCCCTACTTCCGCGAGTTCACGCTCGAGCACGCGCTCCAGCCGGGCTATGACTTCGGAGACGAGTTCGAGGTCGGGCTCGACCTGGTGCTCGACGGCCTGGCCGAGCGTCGCGCGGTCGAGCAGAGCGCGTCAGGTGGATAAGCCGCGCCGCGGGCGTCGGTGGGTGGTTCAGGCCCCACCGTCTCGGGCACCACAGGCCTGGTCGTCCCGCGTTTCCAGGGCCTCGGCGCGGGACCGGACGTCGGCGTCACTGCAGAAGCCGGTGTGGCTGCGTTTCAGACACAGCAGCCCGAGCAGCTGGCCTTCCTGGTCGACCACGGCACGGCGCCGCTCGCCACGCGAGCTCAGCTGGAGCCGTGCCTGCTCCGCTGAGGTGCCCGGGGGGATGGTCCGCCCCCGCATCACGGCGTAGTCCAGAGCTCTCGATGCGCCGTCGGCCGAGGGCGGCAGGTCAGCACGCACCAGGGTGCCCAGCAACCGGCCAGCCCGGGTGATCAGCAACATGTGGATGTGGTCGTCCTCGTCCAAGGCTTGGCGTGCCTGCGTCACCGTGGTGGATGGGCTGAGCGTCTTGGGCAACCGCACGACGACATCCACGACCGTCTGCCGGGTGTCGTCGTTCGCCTCCACTCCCGAAGCGTAAGTCGCGCCGGTGAACGCCGTCGAGGAGCCCCGCAGGGGCGAGCGCGCGGTGACGTGCCCTGCTGCCGGAGGTGGGTTGACAGCAGTGCACCGAGAGGTAGGTGGCGGGTGCAGTGCGCGGAGACGAACCCGCGCAGAGCGAGATGAGCAAGACGTTGGGGTGCTGGTTGAACCTGTGCCGGAGTCGAGCGGCTCGTTCGTTCACGTCGGCTTGCGTGCGGTGATGACCGTGGCGGGGGTGCCGGCGACGTGGCGGTACGTCGAGGCGGTGTCGTGGAGGCCGACGCTGGCGAATCGGGCCAGCAGGGCGTCGAC
>NZ_DATFMA010000027.1:0-16733 GCF_035267225.1 Ornithinimicrobium sp. | reverse complement strand
CGGCACACCGCAATGGCCTGACAGCCTCGACCCACAGCAGGGCAGGCCCTCCCCCTCTGACGTTGCCGACCTGTTGACGAGCGAGGCCCCACTGGTCGTGGTCGAGGGCGCAGCCGGGGTAGGCAAGACCACCGTGCTCCGCTCGGTCCGACAACAGTTGGCGCACCACGGGCAGCGACTGGTCGTGGTAACACCGACGATGAAGGCCGCCGACGTGGCCGCTCGTGAGACCGGCGCCGAGGGACACTCCGCGGCGTGGCTGATCCACCAGCACGGGTGGCGCTGGGACGACGACGGACAGTGGACCCGGCAGCCCCACCCCATACCCTGCGACTCGGCCGTCGTTCGATCCGGGGATCTGCTCATGGTCGACGAAGCCGGCATGCTCGACCAGGACACCGCCCGCGCGCTCCTCACCGTCGCCGACGAGACCGGTGCTCGGGTCGCGTTCATGGGAGACCGACATCAGCTCCCGGCCGTCGGCCGCGGTGGCGTACTCGACCACGCTATCGCCTATGCGGATCCAGCAACCGTGGCCACTCTCGAGACCGTGCGCCGGTTCTCCGACCCCGCCTACGGCATCTTGAGCCTGCGAATGCGCCAAGGCTACCGAAGCGGCGAGGTGTTCGAGGCCCTCCTCGACCGCGGTCAGATCGTGGTGCACTCCTCTGACGTCGAGCGGACAGCCGCACTTGCTCGCCGGGGCGCAGCCGGCGACCTCGTCATGGCCGACACCCGCGAGCAGGTGGCCGATCTCAACGCGGTCATCCGAGCACAGCGCACCGACCGTGACCCTCTCGCCGGGGCCCAGCCGACGGTGACTACCCGTCGTGGCGAGACCCTCACGGTCAAGGATCGGGTCGCGACGCGCCGCAACGCCCCCGACCTCCGCATCGCGAACCGACAAGCCTGGACCGTCACCAGCGTGGGCAGCGACGGCTCGATGCTCCTGCACGACCGTGGACGAGACCAGGCCGTCCCGGCACGGTACGCGCGCGATCATGTCGAGCTCGCCTACGCCACGACCGTTCACGGAGCCCAGGGCGAGTCGGTCGCTCGAGCCCACGTCGCGCTGACCGAGTCCACGAGCGCCGCAGCGGCGTACGTCTCTATGACCCGCGGCAGGGCCAGCAACACAGCGCACCTGGTCGCCGACACCCGCGAGGATGCGAAGCAACAGTGGATCGACACATTCGCACGCGACCATGCCGACCTCGGCCCCGCCCACGCCCGAGACGCCGCGATCGAGGCCATCGAGTGGTACGGCCCCGCCCGCCGGACCGGGTCGCCCCCACCGGCGAGGCCGCGGCGTCCAGAGCGCGAACGCCAGCACATCCCGTCGCCTCAGCCGGAACACCAGGGCTACTCGATCGGGCCTTGACACGACCTTCCTGAACTTTCCTGGGGACGCACCCTGACCTGCGTCGATGCAACGCCCCTCCCCCGTGCCCCCACCCGAAAACCGCAGGGGGAGGGACGCATTCGGGAGCGACGCCCTCCCACGATGACCGACGTGGGCCACAGCTCACTGACACCGACCGACAGGAGCGCCACCATGACCGCACCACGCCACCCCACCCTTCGTCCTCAGAACGCCGGGGACGAGATGCTCACCCTCCAAGAGGCCTGCGCCTTCCTCCGCGTCCCCGAAGGCACCCTGCGCTACTGGCGCCACCTCGGGTCCGGGCCACGCAGCTTCAAGCTCGGACGCCACGTGCGGTACTGGCGCGCCGACCTCATCCTCTGGCTCAGCGAGCAGACCAACCGTCCACAGGGCCACCACTGAGGCTGCCCGCCGTCGGATCTCGGAGAGACGATGGGACGGTCCCGGGAGGAGCACCACCATGTCGGGAAACATCGCCAGGCGAGCCAACAACAAGTGGCGGGCGCGGTATCGCGACGAGTCCGGCAAGGAGCACTCGCGACACTTCGATCGCAAGATCGACGCTCAGCAGTGGCTCGACCAGGTCACCTCTGCCGTCGTCACCGGCACCTACGCCGACCCACAGGCCGGCCGGATCACGTTCGCGGCGTTCTTCGGCGAGTGGTCGGCCCGCCAGGTGTGGGCTCCCGGCACCGTCCTCGCGATGTCGTTGGCGGCCAGATCCGTGCCCTTCGCTGGGAAGGCGATGATGCAGGTCCGTCGCTCGGACGTCGAGAGCTGGGTTAAGCAGATGGACGCTGCCGGCCTCGCACCCGGCACTATCAAGACTCGCTACGTCAACGTCCGGTCGGTCTTCCGGGCCGCCGTGAAAGACCGTGTGATCGGCTCCGACCCGACCGACGGAGTACGCCTCCCGCGCCGTCGCCGCGCGGACATCGCTATGTCGATCGCTGCTCCCGAGGAGGTCGGGCAACTCATGGCCGTGGCCGACGAACGGTTCCAGCCGTTCATCGCCCTCTGCGCCTTCGCGGGCCTCCGGCTGGGTGAGGCCGCTGGCGTCCAGCTCGGTGACGTCAACTTCCTCCGCAGATCGCTCAAGGTCTCCCGCCAGGTCCAGCGTGTCAACGGTGGTGCGATCGACGTGCGGGCACCGAAGTATGGATCAGAGCGCGTCGTCTACCTCGCAGACAGTCTCGTCGCCGTCCTCTCCGAGCACGTCACCGCCCTCGGCGCCACCGGCAAGGATCGGTGGCTCTTCGCCGGGGAGGGCGGAAACCCGCCCCACCAGAACACGGTCGGCTTCTGGTGGCGCAAGACGCTGCGCGACGCGGGCCTGAACGGCATCAAGCTCCACGACCTGCGGCACTTCTACGCCTCCGGCCTCATCGCTGCCGGCTGCGACGTGGTGACCGTCCAACGCTCGCTCGGCCACGCAAAGGCGACCACCACCCTCAACACCTACGCCCACCTCTGGCCGACCGCCGAGGACCGCACGAGAAAGGCAGCGGAGTCGATCATCACCGCGTCGATCGGCCCGCCTGCTGCGCGCCCCGCCGAGAACGAGGCAAGCACTGGCGAATGAGCCGTCCCCCGGGATCGAAGAAGGACCTTCCCGTGCGTAAGCCGGTCGCGCGTCACAGCGCCCAGAAGGACGCACGTTCCAGACCCGGGGAGAGGGGGAAATCGGCCGTCACCACCAGCGCGCCACCCAGCGAGCACCAGGAGCCAACTCCCGCGGGTCATGGTCGACATGTTCGGTCCACTCGGATCGCGACCAGAACGCTGAGGAGCACCCAATGTCACATCGCTTGTACCGACTGGGCAGGTATGCCGCCCGCCGCCCGTGGACCGTGATCGGGACCTGGCTGGTGATGGCCCTGCTCGTGATCGGTGCATCTACGATGTTTGGAAGTGAGCTTGAGGATTCCCTCGAAGTGCCGGGGCTTGACTCCGCGCAGGCCGCCGATCTGCTCGAAGCCGCTGAGTCGGACACGGCGGGGCTGAGCGCGCTGGTAGTCATGACCCCGTCTGAAGAAGGCGTGACCTTCTTCAACTCCGCCGAAGCGCGGGCCGAGGTGTCCAAAATCCAGACCGGGATCGCAGAGTTGTCCAACGTAACCGGCACCAGCGACCCAGCCGGTGACTTGGCCCAAGGTGCCGACGTGGCTACGACCAGCGGATCGGTGTCGCCAGACGGTCGGGTCGCCCTCGTCCAGGTCCAATATCCGGTCGTGGACGAGGTGTCCGTGAAGGACCTTGAAAATCTCAGGACTCTCGGAGTCGAGGCTCAACAAGGTTCCCCCTTGCAGATCGAGATGGGCGGCGAACTGTTCTTTACGTTCCAGGAGGCGGAGACCGGCACCGGCGAGATGGTCGGTCTCGTCGCGGCAGTCATTATCTTGCTCCTGGCGTTCGGCTCGATTATCGCCATGGGTCTGCCCATCGCGATGGCGATCTTCGGCCTCGCCGTCGGCATCAGTTCGATGGCGCTGATCAACTATCTGGTCGACATTCCCAGTTGGGCACCGCAGATCGCCACCATGATTGGCCTCGGTGTCGGGATCGACTACGCCCTGTTCCTGCTCACCCGGCACCGGGAGTTTCTGTCCAATGGGATGACCGTCGAGGAATCGGCCGGTCGGGCGGTCGCCACCGCTGGTCAAGCCGTGCTCTTCGCCGGTGGCACCGTGGTCATCGCGATTCTCGGTCTCGCAGTCGCCGGCGTCCCGGCGTTGACCGCGGCAGGCATCGCCACGTCGGTCATCGTGGCGATCATGGTGACCGCGTCGGTCACGTTGCTTCCCGCCTTGCTGGGGCTTGCCGGGCACCGGATCAATCGAGCCGCATTCGGGCGGGCCCGGACCGCTGATGGCCCCAAGGTCAGCATGCGATGGATGCGTTGGGGTAAGCACGTGTCGAGCCACGCGTGGTTGTATGTCGTCGCCGTTTCTGTGCTGCTGCTCGCCGTAGCCGCGCCGGCGCTGGCCCTGCGGATGGGCTCCCCGGATGCCGGCACGCTGCCAGAGACCCGTACGGAACGACAGGCCTACGATCTCGTGGCCGAAGGATTTGGCCCCGGCATCAATGGCCCGTTGGTCATCGCCGTTGACATCTCGCAGGACCCAAGCGTCACCCAACCGCTGTTTGACGCCATCGCCTCAGACGCGGGAATCGCCGACGTAGCCGCCCCGCAAGTCAACACCGGCGCCGGAGTAGCCACCCTGCTCGCCTACCCGACCACCGCTCCCCAGGACGGCGCCACGCTCGACACGATCAAGCGTTTACGAGCTGATGTCTTTCCGGCCGTCCTGGATCAGAGCCCGGCGCAGGCGCATATCGGTGGCTCGACGGCGGCGTTTGCCGACATCGGCGACCAATTGAAGAATCGGCTCCCGCTCTTCATCGCCGCAGTGATCTTGCTGTCGCTCATTCTCCTGACCATCGTGTTCCGATCCATCTTGGTGCCGATGAAGGCTGCTGTGCTGAACCTGCTGAGCATCGGCGCCACGTATGGCGTGTTGGTCATGGTGTTCCAGTGGGGCTGGGGCATCGGCCTCATCGGTCTGGAGTCGACCCTGCCGATCGAGCCTTTCCTGCCCATGTTCATGTTCGCGGTCCTGTTCGGCCTTTCCATGGACTACGAGGTGTTCCTCCTGTCACGGGTGCGCGAGGAGTACCTGCTCACTCACGACAACAACGGTTCGGTGATATACGGCATCGCAAGCACCGCCCGGGTCATCACGTCAGCTGCCCTGATCATGATCGCGGTCTTCCTCGGGTTCGCTTTCGGCGAGAACCCTGTCATCAAGGTGATGGGGCTCGGGTTGGCCACGGCCATCTTTATTGATGCCACCCTCATCAGGCTGATCGTGGTGCCAGCGACGATGACATTGCTAGGTCACGCCAACTGGTGGATCCCGGGCTGGCTCGATCGCCTGTTGCCGACCATCGACATCGAGGGTGAGGCGGGTCTTCCGCAACCCGAAATGGCAGGCGAAGACCTCCCGGCTCCCCGCGAAACGGTGACTGTCTAATGCGCAAGCCATCAGAACACCAGAGCCCAACCGGAGCAATAGTTGCTACCAGACTCGGACGCGACTTCGGTGGTACACCTGCGGTCCGTTCTCTTGACCTGCACGTCCAGCGCGGAGAGATCTACGGCTTCCTGGGGCCGAACGGAGCAGGCAAAAGCACCACCGTTCGGATGTTGTGCACGTTACTTGCACCAACGAGCGGCCAGGCCACCGTCGCCGGATGCGACCTCGACACCGATCCCGGACAGGTCCGCCTTCGCATCGGCGTGGCTCTGCAAGGTTCCTCACTCGATGAATCCCAAACGGGCCGCGAGCTGCTTCGCCTGCAGGGTCGCCTCTACGGACTAGACCGGGTCACGATCGACCGCCGCGTAGCCGAGGTCGTCGATCTGGTCGGTATCGGCGAGTCGATCGACGATCTGATCAAGACCTACTCCGGGGGTATGAAGCGACGCCTGGACCTGGCCGGTTCCCTGGTTCACCAACCCGACGTCCTGTTCTTGGACGAGCCGACGACCGGGCTCGACCCGGCCAGCCGCGCGCGCATGTGGGCCGAAGTGCGACGACTCAACGACGCTGGGACAACCATCTTCCTCACCACCCAATACCTCGAGGAGGCGGACGCCCTCGCCGACCGAGTCGGCATCATCGTCGACGGGTCGCTCGTCGTCGAGGGAACACCAGCAGAACTCAAGCGGCAGATCGGCCGCGACATCGTCATCGCAACTGTCTCGGAGCCTCAAGTTGCGACCGCCGTCGAAGCACTCACCTCCGTGCCTGCCGCAGAAGACGTGACCGCCCACGGTGACACCGTCACGATGTCCGTCGCCGACGGTGCGGCAACCCTGCTGGCCATCGCGACCACCCTGGATCGTGCGGGGGTCAGCGTCCGTTCGTTGGCGACCCGCACGCCGACGCTCGACGACGTCTTCCTGCATCACACAGGTGGACGCTTCGAAGCAGACGCGCCCACCGATGCCACGCCCGAACAAGGAGTCTCAGCATGACCACCGCTATGACCAACCCGATGACCACTCGACCGAGTCCAGACGACAGCGGGCGCGTCAGGACGCTTGCCCAACCGGCCGGCTTCGGCCAAGACGTCACATCGGTCGCCGCCCGCGCCCTCCGTCAGATTCTGCGTGACCCGGAAGCAGTGATTCCATCACTCTTCGTCGGAGTTTTCTTCTATGCCGTCCAGGTCGGTGTGCTGCAAGACCTTGTGATGGCAAGTAGTCCTGCCGGCCTCGACTTCAAGGCGTTCCTCTTGCCGATGGGCATAGTGTTCGCCATCACGGGGGTCTCGCGTGCCGCTGCGCTCGTCACCGATATACAGAGCGGGTACTTTGATCGGTTGCTGGTCACACCTATCCGCCGGACTGCCCTGTTGCTCGGGCTCATGATCGCCGACCTCGTGTTGGTCCTTGTCCTGGCGAGTTTGGTATCGGTAGCGGGCCTGCTCTTCGGCGTGAGGTTCGTCACCGGCCCGTTGGGATTCATCTCCTTCCTTGCCTTGTGCGCACTCTGGGGGCTCGCCTTCGCTGGCTTCCCGTACGCGGTCGCCCTGCGCACGGGCAACCCAGCGGCAGTCAACGCCAGTTTTCTGCTCTTCATGCCGTTCGCGTTCCTGAGCACCGCGTTTGTGCCACGAGATGCCATGACCGGGTGGATGGCCGAGATCGTGCAATACAACCCGGTGACCTATCTCCTCGAGGCACTCCGCGCATTGCTGATGGTCGGTTGGGATGGCCCCGTGCTCGCGCAGGGCATCGGTGCGGTCGGCGCCGTCTTCGTCGTGACCTTGACGTTGTCAGCCCTCGCGCTGCGCGGCCGTGTCTCACGTGCCTGAGCCGCACATCACCGACCAGCTCTCCCGGAAGGAGACAACACCCATGAGTGCACCCACGAGCGTCGCAGACCTGGGCGTCGCCGAGCTCTACGACTCGGACTTTGTCCGTCACTTCGACGCGCGAGCCACCCTGTGGGAGCACCTCGTCTGCCGCGAAGCAAACGCCGCCTTTCATCATCGGCTCCAGCTGCTCGGCGACCGACCGCTGCGCGTGCTTGACCTCGGGTGCGGCACCGGCCGCAACGTGCGACGTTTTGCTCACGCTGGCCTTGCGATCGACAGCTATGTGGGGGTGGACTCCTCGGCAAGGATGATCGGCGCCGCTCGCGCCGCTCACCCGTATAGCCGAGCGGAGTTCCGACACTGCGATGCCGACACCGCACTGGTGGCCGATGAACGCTACGACCTGATCACGGCAACGTGGCTGCTGTCTCACCACAGGGACCCAGCCGACCTCATCCGCACAGCGACCGAGCGGCTTCACGCCGGTGGCCGGTTCATGGCCTTGGCCATTACGGATAGCAACCGGCCCCTCGCACGCCTGCACGGCTGGCGCTTCAGGCATTTCCTTCACTCACATCCCGTATCACCGGAAAGTCTTCGCAACCACGCCTTGAGCTTTGAGCATGTGAGCGCCAACGGACTTATCTCCATGATCGAATACCATCCGCAGACGCCGACCCCGCCCCAGGGGATCCGTGACACGATGCGAATCTGAAGAAGGGCCAAGGTTCGTGCGGATCCAACTGTTCGGCGGCGTGACGATCCTCGCTGAGGACGGAACACCGATCGACCCCGGTCCAGCGAAGTGCCAAGAGTTGCTTGCAGCACTCGTTCTCAGCCCGGACGGGGCCGTCCCGGTGTCGACCCTGATCGATCTTCTCTGGGGTGATGACCCACCGCGCACCGCAGCGAAAACGCTGCAGGGGTATGTTGCTCGGCTGCGACGCGCCGTTAGCCACGAGGCGCTCATCCGCTCCGGTGCGGCATACCGTCTCGTTGTACCGGAGGAGAGCATCGACGTCGCTCGATTTCGTTCTCGACTATCCGCCGGCGACGTGGCTGGGGCCTTGGCCCAGTGGGATGGACTGCCACTCGCGGGCCTCGACGCCCCCGGCCTGCAGCCGATGGTTGATGGCTTAGTCGAGCAGTGGCTTGGTGCTGTCGAGTCCGACCTGGAGGACGTGGTCGACGCCGATCCACAGTCGGTGATCGGCCGACTGACGGAACTTACCTCGAGCCATCCGTTTCGCGAGGGTCTCTGGGCGCTGTTGATCACCGCCTTGTATCGCGTCGGGCGTCAGGGCGATGCGCTGGAAGCGTATCGGCGAGCCCGTCAGCACCTCATCGAGGACCTCGGTGTCGAACCCAGCGCTCGCTTGAAGGAACTCGAGACCGCTGTGCTATCCCAGGACCCGGTATTGGCTGCCACGGGACCGCGACGTTCTGACGTTGAGTTTCCGACGGGGATGATGGCTTTCGCATGTTCTGAGATCGACACATCTCATCGCCGCTGGCGCGACGATCGTTCTGGGTGGGCCGCAGCGGCAGAAGTGCATGCCGGGCTCGTCCGCACTGTGGCGGCCGAGCACGACGGACAGGTCTGGGCCACCGGCGCAGAATCGATGTCGGTCGTCTTCGCCAAGGCGAGCGATGCACTCAACTGGGCCAAGCAGGTCCAACTGGTCGCCGCTGATGCCGTCACCGCGGCAGGTGAGCAACTCGTCAGGATCGGCCTGCACGTCGGCGAGGCAGACGGGCGCAATGGCAACTACGTCGGACCAACTGTCGATCTCGCCGCTCGACTCGCCGGCGCCGGCCACGGTGGCCAAACGCTTCTTTCGATGAGTGCTGCGGCGCTTTTTGAGAACGAGACGCTGTTAGACCTTGGAGCGGTCCGTTTTACGGACTCATGGAACGAGCACCGCGTGCACCAATTCGGTGACGCCGACTTTCCCTCGCTGCGCGTCCGGGCCGGATGGGTGGGTCCGCGGCGGCCCCGTGGACGGCTGATCGGCCGTGCCGACGCCATGGATGTCGCGATGGCCGCGGTCGATCTCTCCCCTGTGGTGACCCTGGTAGGCCCCGGTGGGATCGGAAAGACGCGTCTGGCGCTCGAGCTCGCACATCGGCGCGAGGCCGCGCCCGTGTGGTTCGTCGAACTCGCGGGCGTGTCATCATCAACCGACGTTGAGCGAGCCGTTGCTGACGTGCTCCAGGTCAAGGAGGCCCCGGGGCGTCCCCTTGCAAGCGCGGTCGTGCGTGCGCTGGATCATCCTGGTGGCCTGCTCGTGTTCGACAATTGTGAGCACGTCATCGACGGTGCGACAACACTCGTTGATGAGATCGCCTCGGCGGGGCTGGACGTGACCGTGCTGTGCACTTCGCGCGAAGGTCTCGGTGTTCGAGGCGAACAACTTGTGGTTGTTGGTCCCCTCGACGTCACCACGTCAGCGGTCCAACTTTTCACTGAGCGTGCCCTCGCAGCAGACCGCTCGTTCGACATCGCTGACGACCCTGAATCGGTCGCTGAGATCTGTCGGCGCCTGGACGGCGTCCCGCTCGCGATCGAGCTGGCAGCCGCGCGTATTCGTAGTCATGCGCCCGCAGACATCGTCGCCCGGCTCGACAGCAGTTTCCGGTTGCTCACTGCTGGGCGACGGGGAAGTGTCGAGCGGCACCGCACCCTGCAGGCCGCAGTTCGGTGGTCCTACGATTTGCTGGACGACGCGGAGCGTTTGCTGTTCCGCCGGCTGTCGGTCTTCGCTGGCCCTTTCGACATGCACGCAGCGGAGTCCGTTGTTGCTGACGAGACTCTGTGCGTTGACGATGTCACCGCCCTGGTCGGTGATCTTGTCGACCGGTCCATGGTGAGCGTCGCCTCAACGGGTTCCGGACGTCGGTACCGATTGCTGGAAACCATCCGTCAGTTCGGCGCTGAGGCCCTCGCAGAGAGCGGAGAAGCCGATCAGATCGCGCGTCGTCACTGCGCGTTCATCAGGAGTGAGGTTGACCGGATCTCGGTGCTTCTCGATGGCCCCGATGAGGTACGCGGTCTGTATGAACTCAGTGAGTTGTGGCCAAACCTGCGAGCGGCGGTGGATGGGGCACTCGCCCGCGGAGACGTTGCAGTGACCGCACACGTGATTGCTCGCATCTCGACCCAGGTGTTCTTGCGGCGCGGAGTCGGTGAGATCTCCGACTGGGCAGAACGTCTCCTCGACATCGTCGAGGAGACCGATGATGAAACGAACGCTTTGTGTCTGCTCTGGATCGCGCTGCATCACACCATGACCCAAGATGTCGCTCGCTTCGATGCAATTGCTCAGTCGCGCCCTTCGCCGAGGGGCGTCCTCGGTCGCTTCGGCATCGCAGTCATTCAGGGCGATCGACAGCGAATTCTCGATCTAGGCCCAGAGGCCATCGCAACGGCTCGCTCGCGCAACGAAGCGTCGCTGGCCATGCTGTTCGAGATCTTCGTCGGCGGAAACATGCTGCAGGTCGACAACCTTGCCGCCGCCGCGACGTTCCTGGACGATCTCATCGAGCGCTTTCGGCACCAGTCGGCGCCGCCAACGTACATGACCTGGGCTCTGTATTTGGCTGGTGCGACCGCCTCGATGCGGGGCGATAACGAACGCGCGCAGACGTTGTACCTTGCAGCCGCGTCACTCGACATACCGCCGCGCACGAACAGTCCGATAGAAGCGCTCGCCGCTCGGCAAGCCTTCCATGAGGGCCACCCCGATCAAGCATTCTCGATCTTGCGCTCATACGTCCAGGAGTTGCTCGACGCCAGAAACCACAGTGGCGTCGTTCTTGCGGGTCTGGAATTCGTCACGATGACGAGCTCACTTGATCGGCTGGAGTCCGCCGCAATCGTCGTCGGGCACCTGCGATCGCAAGGATTCCTGGCCGACCCCGACACTGGCCTTGCGGCATTGATCGCCGACGTCGCAGTGCGCGTTGACAACAACCCGACAACCCGGGCTATCGCCGAGCAGGCCCAATCCCGTGACCTCGACCAGCGCGACACCCTGCGCGTGATGCGGGAGACTCTCGATGTCCTGATTGCCGAGCTCCGTCGATCTTGAGCTCGTTTCTCGGTTCCACCACCCCTCCACCGACCTGCCACTCATCGGCAACCACCCAAGCGCACGGTTGTCTCATGGATAAGAAACCCAACACCTCACCCTCCCCCGACACTTCGAGCAAGGCCCAGCATCCGTCACACAGCATGACCGCCGTCGTGCAGCATGCCTATGGGCTCGATGCGATCGAGATCGCCCAGCGCCCAGTGCCATCGGCTGGGCCAGGACAACTTCGGATCAAGGTCGCTGCGAGCACCGTCAACCCGATGGATCGGCACCTTGCCACCGGGTCGCCGGGTTTCGTGCGACTGGTCGAGGGCTTGCATCGCCCCAAGCACGAGATCCCCGGCCGTGAAGCCTGCGGAGTGGTTGACCAGGTGGGCTCTGGCGTCGAGGGCTTCGAGGTCGGCCAGTCAGTGTTCGGCTGGTTGACCGGTGCGTATGCCGAATACGCTGTCGCCGAGGCTGATCACATGTGGCTCTCTCCAACAGAAATGACCGCGTTCGAATGCGCGGCACTACCGGTTGCCGGCGCGACTGCGTTGCAAGCAGTCGAACTCGGGAACGTCACAGGCAAGCGAGTCGTCGTGAACGGCGCCTCCGGAGGGGTCGGCCACTACGCCGTTCAGATCGCCAAAGCCCGCGGCGCGCACTGGGTCGCCGGTGTGTCTTCCTCCAGCAACACGGACTTCGTACGTGGCCTGGGTGCGGATCAGGTCATCGAGTACGGCTCCGAGGACTTCACGTCCCAGCGATGGGACGTGATCATCGACTGCATTGGGAACCGCAGCGACGCTGAGATCCGTCGCGCGCTCGTCCGCGACGGCCGATGGATCGTGGTCGGCGACCAGAAAATGGACGGATTCCTCGGTCCGTTGCCTCGCCTGCTCGTGAGGCTGCTGCGCTGGCGATTCGGGTCGCAGTCGTGCCATTGGTTCGTGCAGGGTGAGGACGCGCGGTACCTCAAGGAGATTGCCGCCCTGGTTGACGAGGGCAAGGTCGGCTCGCACCTGAGCGAGACCGTCACCCTGGGTGATGTGCGGGTGGGGTACGACCGCATCAAGAGTGGTCGCGCTGTCGGCAAAGTGTCCGTCGACGTCACAGCCGCACGTGGCGTGCCGTCCAGCAAGGCGAACAGCGACGTGGGTACCCGATCGTGAGCACGACAACACCAAGCAGAGATCTTGTCCTGGGTCCGAACGAGCGTATCGACCGTCTGGAGAAGCGAGCGCTTCTCTCTGCTCTGTGGATTTTTGTCCTTCTGAACTTCATCTTCCGCGACCTGCACGAAATCATGAAGGCGGAAGTCCTCGCGGACGCGCTGAACGGGATCTACAACGGCCAAGAGGTCACCGAAGCAATGTTCCTCCTCGGAGGCATCATGATCGAAGTGCCGATCGCCATGGTGCTGATGGCGTGGGTGCTTCCGCTCCGAGCCAACCGATGGGTCAACGTCATCGTGGCGCCGCTGTTCGCGCTGACCTTAATTGGGCTGCCCGGCGACCTCGACGACTACTTCCACGTCGCCGTGATGCTGATCGCACTTGCGGTCGTCGTTTGGAAGGCGTGGACCTGGGAACGATCTGCTTCATCGGTCAGCCGATGACTACCGCACGTCGTGCTGAGCGGGTGCGCGCTGCCTCGATCCCCAACCGCTTCGGTGTTGACTGCGATTGCTGCGTTGCATGTCGGCTGGGGCAACGGCTCGTCGCTTCCGCATCACACGTGCAACATGGAAGGCAACTTCTGCCCGCTGGAGTCACCTAGGGTCTGAGGGCGCTTCGGCTGGCGGGGTGAGACTCAAGAGATGGTGGTGGCGGAGGAAAACGTATACAGGTATAGTTATCGGTATACGGTTTGTTCCAATGAGAGGGGGACAAGATGCCCAACGCGAAACTCTTTCGTGCTGGTGAGCGCGCCACGTCCCGCAGCACGTTCTACCGGCGCGCAAACGCCGGCGCCTACGAGAAAATTGCGCGCGGCCTCTACCTCCCCTCCAACGCTGACGCGGCCGACTGGGACTGGCTGGAGGCGGCCGCCAAGCATCCCAAGGCGACCCTCTGCTTGACCTCGGCACTGGCCTACTACGACCTGACCGACGAGATTCCTCAAGCACTTGACGTTGCCATTCCAAGGGGCAGCCGCACTCCGGCGACTGAGAGGCCGATTGCCTGGCACCTCTTCGCTGTTGACTCCTTCACCATAGGTCGGACCACCATCTCCATCCCCGGTGCGAGCATGCGCATTGGTATCTATAGCCAGGAACGATCCATCGCTGACGCGTTTCGGCTACGCGGTTCGTTGGGGTATGAGTTGGGGCGAGACGCGCTGCGGACGTGGCTTGGCCGAGGCGGGAAGCCTGCCGACCTGTTGAAGATCGCGTCAAAGCTGCCGCGGACTCGGGGGCCGCTGCTGCGGACGCTGGAGGCGCTGACCTGATGGCGGTGAGCGGCACTCATGTCTTCGAGCAGCTTCAGCGCCAAGCGCTAACGTCAAGGCAGGCTCATGCCCCGGTCACAACCGGCGAATTGGTGATACGCCATGGTTTGGAGTCGTTCCTGGACCGGCTTCAGCGGACTCCGCACGGGAAGGACTTCGCGCTGAAGGGCGGCATCCTGCTAGCCGGGTACGGATTTCGCCGGCCAACCAAGGACGTGGACTCCGAAGCCCTCTCGGCGTGCGTGACTGCAGCGCACATCGCACAAGTCGTGAGGGATGTTGCGGCTGTCGAGACCGACGACGGGCTCGAGATCGACTGTGACAGCCTCAATGTCCAAACCATCCGAGTGGCGGCTGACTACCCTGGCCTTCGGATGCGGGTGCACGGCACGGTTGGGACAGCGCGGCTCGTCGTGGCGTGGGACATCTCTACCGGGGACCCGGTTGTCCCCCTGCCGAAGATGGTGTCCATCCCCCGAGTCCTGGGTGAGCCGATCGAGATACTTGGGTATGCCCCGGAGACTTCGGTTGCGGAGAAGGGCATCACCATTTTGGAGCGTGGCATCACGAGCACGCGCTGGCGCGACTATGTCGACATTGTGCAGCTAGCGGAGCCGCTGTCGGGAGCGGCTGCAGCCGGCGCCGAGCGCTAAGTCGGAATACCTTGGTGGATATTCCGGATTGAAACTTGTAACTCGGAATATCTACTACGATGTTCCGAGTTGTCGCGACCGCAGCGTTGGTGCTGCGAGTTGCCAAGACCGCCAGCAGCACAACCAGCAGCAGCAAGGTCAGAGAGGCGAGACGGGTGTCCAGTATTGAAGTGCCGGCACACGAGCACCTCGTCGAGCCCTGGCAGCAGTCCATCAGGGGCGGCACCCGCGAGGATCGGATCCTGACGGAGGTGACGGTCTGGCTGCCGCCGCGCATCGCTGAGCTTGACGTTGCGGTTCCCTCGAGCATCGGCGCTGAGATGGATGTAGCGCTACGCGAGATCGCAGCCCTCGACGAGACCCACGGCGATCACCTCGCCTCGCTAGCCACACTGCTGCTGCGAGCAGAGTCGGTGGCCTCGTCGAAGATCGAGCACGTCGAGGCCTCCCTCGACGACTATGCACGAGCACTGCACGGGATCAGGTCCAACATGTCGGCTGTGTCGATGGTCGCCTCGACCGCGGCGCTGAGCGACCTCATCAGTTCCGTGCAGAACGGGCAGCCGATCGAGCTGGACAAGATCTATCGGGCCCACAACACCTTGATGGCCGACGACCCCCAGGAACGCGCCCACGCGGGGCGCCCGCGCGAGATGCAGAACTGGATCGAGGGCTCGGACCATTCGCCACGCAACGCCACCTACGTGCCTCCTCCCCCGCGCACCGTCGACGGCTACATGGACGACCTGCTGGTCTTCGCCAACAGGACCGACGTCGGCGTGCTCATCCAGTCGGCGATCGCGCACGCCCAGTTCGAGTCGATCCACCCCTTCACCGACGGCAACGGACGCATCGGCCGCGCGCTGATCAACACCATCCTGCGCAAGCGAGGCACTACACGGCGCGTCGTGGTGCCTCTCGCCTCGGCGATCGTGGCGCGCCGCGAGTCCTACTTCGCGGCCCTCAACGCCTACCGCGCCGGCGACGCCACGGCGATCATCGAGTCGTTCTCCAAGGCTTCGCGGATCGCCGCGCAGGAGTCGCGAATTACTGGTGGCCGGCTGGCCCAGATGCCCGACGAATGCCGTTTGGTCGCCGGGAAGCCGCGCAAGGGCAGCGCGGCAGCCAAGTTGCTCGACAGCCTCCTCGAGTACCCGGTGTTCTCCGCCGACGAGGCCGAGAATCGAGTGGGCGGGGCGACCTCGAGCGTCTACGCAGCCATTGGCCGACTCCACGAGGCCGGCGTGATCCGGCCCCTCACCAAGCGCACCCGAAACCAAGTCTGGGTCGCCTCCTCGCTGGCCGACGAGCTCGACGACCTGAGCGTGCGCATAGAGACACGCGCAAAGAAGGAGTGAGACCAGCGGGTCTGCTCAGACCGGACCTTCTCGGTCGACAGCGGGTAGGTAGAAGCACTGCTGCGCGTCCCGATCAGTGGCGCCGAGGGTGGCCGCTCATGCCGCGATCCGCTCGGGTCCAAAGGTGCGTCTATCCGCCGCGAAGTGGCCACGTTCTAGCGCCGCCTGCCGGACGCACGTGTCTGTCGGAAGCGGGCGGCCTAGGATCTTCGGATGGGTCTCTTGACGTTCAGCATCAACCTCACCCTGGACGGTTGCGTCGACCACCAGGAGGGCATCGCCGACGATGAGACGCACGCGCACTTCACCCGACTCATGGACCAGAGCGGCGCCATGCTCTGGGGACGCATCACCTACGAGATGATGGAGAGCCATTGGCCAGCGGTCGCCCGCGGCGACGTCGATGCGCCGCCGGCGATGCGCGAGTGGGCGCTCAAGCTGGAAGCCAAGCCAAAGTACGTCGTGTCAGCGACGCGAATCGACTTCCCGTGGACCAACAGCCACCACGTCGTCGGCGACCTGCGCACGGCGGTACAGGAACTCAAGGATCGCACTCCCAACGGGGTGCTTCTGGGCAGCGGGAAACTTGCGGCAGAACTAGACCGACTGGATCTGATCGATGAGTACAGGTTCCTCATCCATCCCATGATCTCCGGCCATGGCCCGACCCTGTATCACGGCAGACTGGCCAGCACCCGACGCCTGGATCTGATCTCAGCGGAGCCGCTGCGCAACGGCGCGGTCGCCATGCACTATCAACGAGTTGCTTGAGGCCCGGCGCGCCGTAGGGAGGGGCACATCTCAGTCATCGAGCGGACTGCCGGGCACCCGGAGTGGAAAGCCGGGAGGAGCATCGCGGCTCTTTGCAACAGCCGGGGACGCACGCACACGCCGCGATTCGCGCTCTCGCAAACATGCCCCTTTC
>NZ_DATFMA010000026.1:0-7418 GCF_035267225.1 Ornithinimicrobium sp. | reverse complement strand
GCCGCTGCCGCCACTGCTGCTGCCGCCGCTGCTGCCGCCGCCGCTGCTGCCGCCGCCGCCCACGCCGTTGCCGGCGTTGCCGTTGCCACCACCGGCCCCGTTGTTGTTCGTCGGCGCCGACTGCGTCTCGGGCTCCTGAGTGGTCGCCTCCGGCTCGGCCGTCTCGGTCTGGCTGGTTGTTCGCCGCTCGCTGGTGGTCTCGGCCTCCTGGGTGGGCTCCGGCTGGGTCTCCTCGGGCTGCGTGGGCTCCGGCTGGGTCTCTTCCGGCTGCGTGGGCTCCAGCTGGGTCGTGGCCGGCGGCTCGGGCGCGACCACCTGGTTGTCGTTGACACCGGTCCGCGGCGGGAACGAGACGACCTCGTCCCCGTCCAGAGCCAGCCGGAAGAACTCGCCCCACACCTGCACGGGGAACGTTCCGCCAGTGATCTGGTCCACGCCTGCGATGTCCTGCATCGGCTCCGTGCCGTCACCCTCGTACATCATCACCGACGCAGCCAGCTGCGGGGTGAAGCCGCTGAACCAGGCGGAGAGGTTGTTCGAGCTCGTCCCCGACTTGCCTGCGGCGGGCCGACCGAGGTCACCCGCCCCGGTACCTGAGCCCTCCGTCAGCACCCGCGTCATGGCGTCGGTGACGTCCGCGGCGATGTCGGGGTCGACGACCTCCGAGGAGTCCGGTTCGGCGCTGTAGTCGTAGGTGTCGTTGGTGCTGCTGACCTCGGCCACGATGTAAGGCTGCGCCAGCCGGCCCTCGGCGGCCACCGTGGCGAACGCGCTGGTCATGTCCAGCATCGTGGGCGAGGCGGTGCCGAGGACGTTCGTGAGGTTGTCCTCCAAGCCCTCGGTGTCCTCGGGCAGGCCCAGCTCGCGCGCGACCCGGCTGGTGTTCTCCGGGCCGATCTGTTGGTTGAGCTGGACGAAGACGGTGTTCACCGAGTTGGCGGTCGCGGTGCGTAGGTCGATCTCGCCGAACTGCTCGTCCCGGAAGTTGTTGATCTCCGCCGGCTCGGCCTCGCCGGGGATGTCGAACTGCATCGGGCTGGCACCGCTGTAGGTGTTCTGTGTGCTGACGTCGTCCTGGAGAGCGGCGATGAGAGCGAAGACCTTGAACAGCGACCCCGCTTGCTGGCGGGCGTCGGTGGCGATGTTGAGCTGCTCCTCCTGGTAGTCGGCACCCCCGTACATGGCGGTGACCGCTCCGTCCCCCGGAGTCACCGAGACCAGGCCGGCCCGGAGGTCCTCGGCGTCGGGCGAGTCCGGCATCTCCTCGGCGACGGCCGTCTCGGCAGCCTCCTGGTGCTTGCGGATGATGGTGCTGGTGATCCGCAGACCCCCGCGGTCGATATCGTCCTCGCTGACCTCGAGGTCGTCGACGAGCTCCTGTCGCACCGTCTGCATGAGGTAGCCCGTGGGTCCCTTCTGGTCCTCGGACTGCTGCTCGGAGCGGATCTCGGGGAACGACGCGTCGTCTCCCTCGGCCTCAGAGATCCAACCTTGGCTGACCATGCCCTCGACGACGTACTCGAACCGTTCCTGCGCGCGCTGCTGGTTCCCTTCGGCGTAGCCCGGGTCGAGCAGGGACGGCGCGTTCGTCACGGCCGCGAGGAAGGCGCCCTCGGAGATGTCGACCTCGGAGGCGTCCTTGCCGAAGTAGGCCTGTGCGGCGGTCTGAATGCCGTAGGCACCGCGTCCGTAGTAGATCGTGTTGAGGTAGCGCTCGAGGATCTCGTCCTTGGACAGCTCACGGTCGATCTTGACCGCGATCAGGAGCTCCTGGAACTTGCGCCGGTAGGACTGCTCGCTGGTGAGGTAGTAGTTCTTCACGTACTGCTGGGTGATCGTCGAGCCACCGGCGGTGGAGTCCGAGGTCAGGTTGTTCCAGGCGGCGCGGGCGATGCCGGCCGGTGAGACACCCTCGTTGTCGTAGAAACCGCGGTCCTCGGCCGAGAGCATGGCCTCCTGCGCATGCTCGGGCACCTCGTCCAGCGACACCAGCTCTCGATCCGTCCCCCCGGTGAACCGAGCCAGCTCGGTCTCTCCGTCGGCGTAGTAGATGATCGAGCTCTGCGACTGCGCGAACTCGTTCGGGTCGGGAATGTCGGTGCTGGCGTATCCGATGCCCACCACGGCTGCGAGAGCGAGCACACCCAGCAACACCAGCCCGGCCAGCCACAGCAAGACCCGCTGCCACGTCGGGCGGTGAGAGCCGCTGCTGCCGTGCCGTCTCGAACGACGCGCCGAGGTCGAGGGAGACGAGCTCGAGTCAGGGCTGGGCACTGGTTCTCCTGCAGGTGGGGGACAGTGCCGGTCATTGTGCCCGGTTTGGCTGGACACGCCGGAGATGGCACGATCGATGTATCGACGCGATATATTGAGTGTGTCTCGTGCTGCCGAGGGCCCTGATGTCTGCGTCACCCACATCAGTTGTTCCGCAGGTCGTCCCGGCCGCGCCTGAGGCGTGTGTGCCGTTCGTCCCCGAGTCACCCGAAGGAGGCCAGCGTGAGTCGCCGCTCCGACATGCTCGAGCTGGCCATCCTCGGTCTGTTGCAGGACGCCCCGATGCACGGTTACGAGCTGCGAAAGCAGGTGCACCGGGTCCTCGGGACGGTGCGCGCGCTGTCCTACGGCACGCTCTACCCACGCCTGCGTGATCTTGTCCTGTGGGGGTACTTGCGTGAGGTCGACCGCCCCATCGCCGGGCGGCGAGCCAAGATCACCTACGCGGTGACCCCCGCCGGGCGGGAACGGCTGGCTCACCTCTTGGCCGCCGCCGGCCCGAGCGCCTGGGAGGACGAGGCCTTCGCCGTGCACTTCGCCTTCTTCGGTCGTACCGACGCCAGCGTCCGCCTGCGCATCCTGGAGGGTCGCCGTGCGCGGCTGGAGGAGCGGCTCGCCCTGATCCGGGCCAACGGCCCGGCGCGCAACGCCACCCGACCGGGCGACACCTATCTCACCGAGCTGCACCGCCACGGGGTGGAGTCCGCCGAAGCCGACCTTCGGTGGATCGCTCGGATGATCGACACCGAACGACAGAAAAACGATCGTGCGTTCCGCCAGGTCGGCGACGCACTGGACAAGGAGTAGTCACATGGGTTCCGTGCGCGTCGCCGTCGTCGGCGTTGGCAACTGTGCAAGTTCGCTCGTACAGGGCGTCGAGTACTACAAGGGAGCCGACCCGGCCTCCTCGGTGCCCGGCCTGATGCACGTGATGTTCGGCCCTTACCACGTGCGTGACGTGAACTTCGTCGCCGCGTTCGACGTGGACGCCAAGAAGGTCGGCTTCGACCTGTCCGAGGCGATCTCAGCCAGCGAGAACAACACGATCAAGATTACGGACGTGCCCCCCACCGGGGTCACGGTGCAGCGTGGGCCGACCCTGGACGGCATCGGTCGCTACTACGCGGAGACCATCACCGAGGCCGAGACGGACCCGGTCGACGTCGTCAGCGCGCTGAAAGAGGCCGAGGTCGACGTCATGGTGTCCTACCTGCCGGTGGGCTCGGAGGAGGCCGACAAGTTCTACGCGCAGTGCGCGATCGACGCCGGGGTCGCCTTCGTCAACGCGCTGCCGGTCTTCATCGCCTCCGATCCCGACTGGGCCAAGAAGTTCGAGGACGCCGGGGTGCCCATCATCGGGGACGACATCAAGTCGCAGGTCGGGGCCACGATCACCCACCGCGTGCTCGCGCACCTCTTCGAGGAGCGCGGCGTGGTGCTGGACCGCACCTACCAGCTCAACGTCGGCGGCAACATGGACTTCAAGAACATGTTGGAGCGTGACCGGCTGGAGTCGAAGAAGAAGTCCAAGACCCAGGCCGTCACCTCGAACGTGCAGCACGATCTCGGATCCCGCAACGTCCACATCGGGCCCAGTGACTACGTCCAATGGCTGGATGACCGGAAGTGGGCCTACGTGCGCCTGGAGGGGCGCGCCTTCGGCGACGTCCCGTTGAACATGGAGTACAAGCTCGAAGTGTGGGACTCGCCGAACTCCGCCGGCATCATCATCGACGCCATCCGGGCCGCAAAGATCGCGTTGGACCGTGGTCTAGGAGGCCCCATCCTGTCGGCCTCGGCCTACCTGATGAAGTCCCCGCCGCAGCAGATGCCCGACGCGCTCGGGCGCGCTCAGGTCGAGGCATTCATCTCTGACCAAGTCACGATCTAGCAGTTCCCTCCCGCACGCCACCGACGTGCAATCCCGACCCCATCCGAGGGTCATAGTATCGCCAAGTACGTAAGACTTTCTCGCGAGTTTTACGACACTTGACGGAGCATCGTCCCAGGCCATGGCGTTATGCTAATGGTATGCACCGGCTCAGGTGCTCTTTGATGCGGCTTTGATAGCGGTTACGGTCTACGAGTCCCAGTATTCCCGTACGCGCTATCACGGTCGACGGAAGTCCCTTCCGCTTCGCGGCCCCCTTTTCGTCCCTGCGATTTGGCGCGGAAAGGCATTTCCGCATGGTCTCTGCGTTGCTTTCTCGTCATGCCCGACGTCCCATGGTTGTGGCCGTTCTTCTTTCTTCGCTGACCCTTCTGGGCCCAGGTCCCGCGGCAGTGGCCGACCCGGTTCCTCCACCGGGGCCGGAGGAGGAGTTCGCGGACGAGCACGGCAGCACGGGTGAGGACCCCTTCGTCGGGGAGCCGGACCAGGAGCCGGACATCGGCAGCGAGCCGCTGTCCGGCACGGGGCCGGCGCCGGACCCCGGCGACCTGCCCGCGGAGTGGCGGCGAGAGACGCCGGCCGAGGAGATCGAGCCCTCTGATGCCGAGGAGCTGATGATTCCCGAGGACGAGCTGAGCGCCGACGGCGGCCCGGCTGCCGACGCGGTGCCACGGCCGCCGTCGAAGTCCTTGCCCCGGACCTTGGACGCGGCACCAGGTTGGCAGTACAGCTACTCCTGCGACCCGAACGACAAGCCGGGAATGGTGGCGTTCGCCGAGCTGGTCAGCAAGCACTACAACCGGCCCCGGTACTACACCTCACGTTCGTGCAAGCACAACAACTTCAGCCAGCACCATGAAGGACGTGCGGTGGACTGGTCGATGAACGCCTACAACTCCTCAGACAAGGCCATCGGCGATGCCGTGGCGTACTGGCTGACGAAGAACAACGGCGAGATGGCGCGGCGTTTCGGGGTGCAGTCGGTGATCTGGAACAAGCGGTCCTGGTATCTGTACAGCCCGGGCTCCTGGCGGAGCTACAACGGTCCCAGCCCGCACACGGACCACCTGCACATCTCGTTCACGTGGGACGGGGCGATGAAGCGCACCTCGTGGTGGACCGGCAGGCCGGTCACCACCATCGACCACGGAACCTGCCGGAAGTACGCCGGTCAGTACGCTCCGCGCTACTCGGGCCGGAACACGCGGCGCTGCAGCAGCAGCCTGCCCAACCCCCCGTCCTCGAACTACCCCGTCACGCTGCCCGGCGCACGCAACGACAACGTCAAGGTGGCCCAGCGTGCGCTGGGGTTCACCGGGTCCAGCGTCGACGGAGCGTTCGGCCCGATGACGCTGAAGGCACTGCTGGGCTACCAGCGGAACAAGGGCCTGTACCGCACCGGGGTGCTGACCAATGCCACGTGGAACCGGATGGAGCGCACGTTGGCGTACGCCAAGACCCGGCGAGTGCTGCGAGTCGGGGGAACGAACCGCTACGCGACGGCGGCGAAGATGGCGAGCTACTACCCGACCGGCGGCGACGTCTACATCACGACCGGGCAGAACTTCCCGGACGCGGTGGCCGCCGGCGCCCGGGCCGGCTACCGCAACGACCCGGTCCTGTTGACCACCAAGACCCGTCTGCCCTCGGCGACCATCACCCAGCTGAAGAGGATCAAGCCCAGGCGTGTGTTCATCGTCGGCGGGTCGGGAGCCGTGAGCTACTCGGTGGGTCGGTCTCTGCGCAAGTACGTCTCGAGCGGGAGCAGCGGCATCATCCGCCTCAGCGGCAACGACCGCTACGGGACGGCCGGTGCCGTCGCCAGGCAGTTCGGCAGCCGTCCCACCACGGTGTACGTGGCCACGGGCGCCAAGTACCACGACGCCTTGGTGGCGGCCGCGAGAGCGGGTCACCGCAATGCGCCGGTCCTGCTGACGAAACGGCACTCCGTGCCGTCCGCCACACGCTCGGCCTTGCGCGCAGTGAAACCGGAGCGGATCGTGGTCGTCGGGCGCACCGACGCGGTGAGCAGCACCGCGGCCTCGACCCTGAAGAGGTACGCCACCAAGGGAAGTCTGGTGCGGGTGAGCAGCGTGAACCACAACGGCATCGCGGCCAGGATGGCGGGGTACTACCCCAAGGGCGTGAGCCGGGTGTACGTGGCCACGAGCCGGTCCTACCCCGACGGCCTCAGTGCCGCGGCGCGCGCGGGGACGAAGGGGGCACCGGTGCTCTACGTCGACCGCGACTCGCTCCCCACGGCGACGCGGAACGCGATCAGGGATCTCGACCCGCAACGCATCGTCATCATGGGCGGGACGGGCGCGGTGTCGACCTCGGTGAAGCGAGCGCTGGGCAACGCCCTGCCCTGACCGAGGCAGCCGTGATGGCACACTGCGGGCATGCCCATGCCCACGGCGACCGCGGTCACGACCGTGGTCGTCGTGGGCCGGCATCCGGCGGCGCTGCCGACCGAGTGGCCTTGGCCTGACGGCCTCCTGCAGGCCGACGTGTCGGTGTGGGGGAGCGAGTCACTCCCGGGCGGCGGCAGCGGGTCCCCGGTGTCGGCGGACTCGCGGCACGGTGTCCGCGCGGCCCCGCCACGCGGACTCACCGAACTGGCCCGCTCGGCGGCCGCACGAGCTCGTACCTCGGCCCTCGCCGCACGGGCGGGGGTTCCGGCCGGCTACCTGTGGGCGCTGAAGCGTGACCGCAGCCTGCGGCTGTCGCTTACTCGCGCGGACGTGGTGATCTGTGCCGACCGAGACACCGAGCGGTGCCTGCGCAGCGACCCACGACTCGCCCGAGGGGCGTGGGTGCTGGACCGCAGCCACCTCGCCGAGGCGGGAGCCAGCTGGCAGACCTTGCGGCGGTGGAAGGGCCTCATCGACGCTGTATGCGAGGGGGTGCCCGTCGAGGGCGAGGGCGACAGTGCGCCTCCGCCGGCTCTGCCACCCCCGGCCGGCGTTCCACCGGCACCGCTTCTGCGAGCGCTGGCCCGCTACCTCGAGATCGCCGGAGTCCAGTGTGTCGAACGGCTGCCGCGCAACCGCTCACCGGTCGCGCTGGCGCGCCTGCGGGCCATCCAGCGACAGCTGGGTGTCGAGGACACCTTCGAGACCCAGGCTCTCGAGCTCCGAATGTGGCGCTGCCCGCTGAACGACGTGGACCGCAGGTGCGAGCGAGCCACCCGAGCGGCTCTGAAGAGCTCGGACGAGGCATGGAGAGCCGGGGACCGCACCATGGCCTTTCA
>NZ_DATFMA010000025.1:0-2940 GCF_035267225.1 Ornithinimicrobium sp. | reverse complement strand
CATGACCTCACGCGCCAGGACCACCGTGGGCGAGGCCGCCTCGAGCGCCGCCTTGGCGGTCTCGGCCACGACGCCGTCGGCCACACTGCGCCAGTCGTAGCGCTCGGTGGTCAGCACAACGAGGGCCCCGCTCAGCCGGGGCTGCACAGCGAGCTCGTCCAGGGCGAAGGCCGCTCCGGAGGCGGTAGCTGCCCCCAGGATCTGCAGCGCGTAGCCCACTCCGCCTCCTGCCCCGGCGCCCGGCTGGCGTTCGCGGCGTCGCGGCGTCCCGGTGAGCAGGTCCACACCCGGGGCCGATGTCTGTCTCAGAGACGCGTCGACCACCTCGGTGAGCTCACCGAGCCGCGCCTCGTGCTCCTGGGCCTCGTGCGCCGAGACACCTCGTTCGGTGACCAGTGCGGCACTGGCCCCGTGAAAACCGGTCAACGGCAGCATCGCTGCCGTCGCCAGCACGATCGAGACCCCCGCCCAGTGGTGGCACACCGCTGGCAGGTCATGCAGGTCCTCGCCCGCTCCGAGCGCGCGGAGCAGCCCGAGGCCGCCGTCGTGACACACCACGTCGGTGCCCACACCCACCACGATGCGCTCGGCGCCCGCCTCCCGGGCGGCCACCAGCAGCTCGGCCACCCCCGCGCTCGAGGCGGACCATGGGGAGCGACCGTCGTCGTCCAGATGTCGCCCCACGACGTCTGCCGCCTCGACGTAGGCCGTCTGCCCGCGCCACCCGATCTGGGCCGGCACCGAGCCGCCATATGGCCCGGACACCACGACGGGGTCGACGCGTTCGCTCACGGGGCTCATCGAGTCCACGAACCCGGCACTGCCGTCGGACAGGCTGACCAGCTCCACCGTGTCGTGCGGAGCCGTCTGCGACCAGCCGCGGGCCAGGTCGGCGCCCGATGTCGAGGTCGCTGACGTACCAGGCGCGCCGGAACGGTCGGCGATGACGATCACCCGCACGACAGACCCGCTCAGTACTGCATCCGCATCGCGACGCGGACCTCGTCCAGGGTCCTCGACGCGATGCCTCGAGCGCGCTCGTTCCCGCGACGTAGCACCTGCTGCAGGTAGCCGGGGTCGGCGTTCAGCTCCGCCCGTCGCGCGCGGATGGGGGCGAAGTGCTCGTTCACCGCCTCGGTAGCCATCCTCTTCAGCGCCCCTGCCCCAGCGTCCCCGACCTCGGCAGCGACCTCGTCCGGCTCCCGCCCCCTGGCCAGCGCCGCGAGCAGCACGAGGTTGGACACCTCGGGGCGGCGCTGTGGCTCGTAGGTAATGGTGCGCTCGGAGTCGGTCACGGCCTTCTTCAGCGCGGCGGCCGTGGCGTCGGCGTCCATGCCGAGCTCGATGGTGTTCGCTTTGGACTTGCTCATCTTCGCTCCGTCCGTGCCCAGCAGGTTGGCCGCTTGGCTCAACAGCGCTTCGGGGGCCCGGAACACCGGACGCTCGGAGTCGGCCCGGCCGTATCTCTCGTCGAAGCGGCGGGCGATCACCCGCGCCTGTTCCAGGTGCGGTAGCTGGTCCTTGCCGACTGGGACGAGGTTGGCCTGGCAGAACAGGATGTCGGCCGCTTGGTGCACGGGGTAGGTGAGCAGCAGCCCCGACATCGGCCGACCCTCGGAGTCCGCCGACTCCGCCTTGACGGTCGGGTTCCGCCGGAGCTCGGCCTCGGTCACCAGCGACAGGAAGGGCAGCATGAGCTGGTTCAGCTCCGGGATGGCGGAGTGGGTGAAGATCGTGGTGCGCTCCGGGTCGAGACCGACGGCGAGGTAGTCGGCCACCAGGGAGTAGACCCGCTCCTGCAACGGTCCGACCCCGTCACGGTCGGCGATCACCTGGTAGTCGGCCACCAGGATGAACGTCTCCACTCCCCGCTGCTGCAGGCTGACCCGTTTGGCCAGCGTGCCGAAGTAATGACCCAGGTGCAGGTTTCCGGTCGGCCGGTCGCCGGTGAGCACGCGAAAGGGGCTCGGGTCGGCGGCGATCGCCCGCTCGATCTCGGCTGACCGCGCCACGGTGCGTCGCAACGACGCTTCCGATGTCGCGTCGGCCAGGTCCTGTGCTGCGTCGTTCACAGAGCCGGCACCCGCTCACCTTCCGGTGGGGGGCCAGGAGGGGTGGCGTCGCCGAACGGGGACCCGCCCAGCTGCTCGCGGTGATGCTCGGTCGTCCACATCTGGGCAAGGGGACCGAGCGGCACCACCCCGGTCGGGTTCACGTCACGGTGGGTCTCGTAGTAGTGCGCCTTGATCTGAGCGAAGTCCACCGTGTCGCCGAAGCCCGGCGTCTGGAACAGGTCGCGGGCGTAGGCCCACAGCACCGGCATCTCGGAGAGCTTGGTGCGGTTGCACTTGAAGTGACCGTGGTAGACCGCGTCGAAGCGCACCAGGGTCGTCCACAGCCGGATGTCCGCCTCGGTGATGTGGTCACCCACGAGGTACCGGCGAGTCTCCAGTCGCTCCGAGACGGCGTCCAGGCGGTTGAAGAGCTGGTGGTAGGCCTCCTCATAGGCGTCCTGCGTCCCGGCGAACCCGCAGCGGTAGACCCCGTTGTTGATGTCCTCGTAGATCGGGGCGGAGATCTCGTCGATCTCATCCCGCCAGGCTTCCGGGTACAGGTCGGGGGCACCGTCGCGGTGCAGACTCGTCCACTGGGTCGCGAAGTCCTCGGTGATCTGCCGGAAGTCGTTGGTGATCACCTGCCCGGACTCGATCTCCACGATCGCCGGCACCGTCACCCCCGGCTTGTAGCCCTGGGGCCTGGCTTCGTAGGCGTCCTTCAGGCGGGGGATCCCCAGCACCGGGTCGCGATGTCCTGGGTCGAGGTCGAAGGTCCAGCTGTTCTCGTCGTGCACCGGACCACAGATCCCCATGGACAAGGAGTCCTCCAGGCCGAGCAGCCGACGGGAGACCACCGTGCGGTGCGCCCAGGGGCAGGCGCGGG
>NZ_DATFMA010000024.1:0-4138 GCF_035267225.1 Ornithinimicrobium sp. | reverse complement strand
GAGATGAGCCGCACGGAGATCACCATGCGGCTGCTGTCGGCCGAGTCCGAGATCCCGTTGCAGCACATGCGCAAAGGCCGGTTGGAGGACCGGCACTGGACGAAGCTGGCCGAGACCCAGGGCCGGTTGCAGGACATGCCGTTGTTCATCGACGACAGCCCGAACATGGCGCTGATGGAGATCCGCGCCAAGTGCCGGCGGCTGAAGCAGCGGCACAACCTCAAGCTGGTCATCGTCGACTACCTGCAGCTGATGAGCTCGGGCAAGCGGGTGGAGTCGCGCCAGCAGGAGGTCGCCGAGTTCTCGCGGGCGCTCAAGCTGCTGGCCAAGGAGCTGGAGGTGCCGGTGATCGCGCTGTCCCAGCTCAACCGCGGCCCCGAGCAGCGCGTCGACAAGAAGCCGCAGATGTCCGACCTGCGTGAGAGCGGGTCCATCGAGCAGGACGCGGACGTGGTGATCCTGCTGCACCGGGAGTCGATGTACGAGCGTGAGTCACCCCGGGAGGGCGAGGCGGACGTCATCGTCGCCAAGCACCGCAACGGGCCCACCGACACCGTGGTCGTGGCCTTCCAGGGCCACTACAGCCGGTTCACCAACATGGCCAACAGCTTCTAGCAAGCGGGCCCATGTCCCCGCTCGGGCAGTGCCGTCGGGGCGTGGTCACGACGGCTGCGCTTCGGCCTCGTCTTTCGTCTCGGCCCGCGGGTGCGGCCCCGAGGCATGACGCCCGGGGCCGGATCGTCCGCCGTCCGCGATGAGCCGTGCGGGCCACCAGGTACGCCACCCGAGGCTGTAGGCGATCGACGGGACGAGCAGCGAGCGGACCACGAAGGTGTCGAGGAGCACGCCGAACCCCACGATGAAGGCGATCTGCACGAGGAAGACGATCGGAAGCACCGCGAGCGCCGAGAAGGTCGCGGCGAGCACGATGCCGGCGCTGGTGATCACGCCGCCGGTGACGGCCAACCCGACGAGCACGCCCGGCCGGGTACCTCGCACGATGGACTCCTCACGCACCCGCGTCATAAGGAAGATCGAGTAGTCGATCCCGAGGGCCACCAGGAAGACGAAGCCGTAGAGCGGGATCGCGGGGTCACCACCGGTGAACCCGAGGATGTGGTCGAACACGAGGGCTGCGATGCCGATGGTCGCCCCGAAGGAGATGACGTTCGCGACGACGAGCACCAACGGCGCCGCGAGCGAGCGGAGCAACACAGCCAGCACGATGAAGATCACCAGCAGGATGGTCGGCACAATCACGCGAAGGTCGCGCTGGCTCGCGTCGAGGACGTCGAGGTTGGTGGCCGTCTGACCACCCACGAGGGCCTGTGAGCTCACCTCGTCCAGCGCGTCGCGCACGCGCGTGACGGTGTTCTCAGCGCCTTCGCTGTCCACCGCTCCCCGGGTCGTTGCCTGGAGCAGCACCTGGCCATCGAGGACCTTCGGGTCCGCGGGCTCCTCACCCGGTTGAGGCGGCGACGTCCCGAGGTAGGCCCTCTCGATGCCCCGGTCTTCGCTGACTACCGTGAGCGCGGCCTGAGCATCGTCCTGCGGCACGACGATCTGCAGGGGTTGAGCTGCGCCGGCCGCGAAGTGGTCGGCGATGACGTCCTGGGCGGTGACCGAGTCGACCTCGGTGAGGAAGGTCTCCTCGATGGTCGCGCCATCGGCCTTGAACGTCGGGACGAAAGCCGACGCAGCGAGGAGTGCCGCCAGCGTCACACCCCACGTGCGCCGGGGGTGGGCCCCGACGAGGCCGGCGACGCGACCCCAGATACCGCTGGAGCTCTCCACCGCGTCTTCGGCGTGGCGGTGGTCCAGCCGGGGCGCGAAGGGCCAGAAGACCTTGCGCCCGAAGAGCACCAGGACCGCGGGGAGGAAGGTCAACGAGGCGAGCAGCGCGCCGGCGATGCCCAGGGCTCCGACCGGGCCGAGGCCGGAGGTGCTGCGCAGCTCGGCGAGCAACAGGCAGAGCAGCCCGAGGATGACCGTCGCGGCCGACGCTCCTACCGGCTCGATCGTGCCCCGCCACGCCCGCTTGAGGGCGACCCAGGCGCTGGCCTCGTCGTGCAACGCCTCTTTGAAGCGGCTGACCAGGAGGAGGGCGTAGTCGGTACACGCGCCCACGACGAGAATGAACAGGATCCCCTGAGACTGACCGGACAGGGTGATGACGTCGGCCTTCGCGAGCTCGTAGACGACGAGCGAGGCGGCGGACAACCCGAACAGCGCGCTGATGAGCACCGCGAAGGGCAGGATCGGGCTGCGATAGACCACGAGCAGGATGATCAGGACCACGACCAGGGCGACGAGGAGCAGGAGGCCGTCGATGCCCGCGAAGGCCTCGGAGAAGTCGGCGATGAGGCCCGCAGGGCCCCCGACGTAGGCTTCCAGACCAGCTGGGTCCAGCGTCGCGGCGATCTCGTCCCGAAGCGCGTCTGCTCCCTCGGCCAGGGCCGTCGTCTCTTCGGCGGGCTCGGTACCGTCAGTCCCGTTCAAAGGGACGCTCACCAGGACAGCCTCCCCGTCTTCAGCGGGGATGGGAGTGACCGAGCTGCCCTCGACCAGATAGTCACCGAGGGTCTCATCGTCACCCAGCCCCGGTAGGGACAGCTCCGGGACGGCTGTTGCAAACTCCTGCACGGAGGCGAGGTCCGCCGAGTCGAGGGTGCCGCCTTGACGCTTCTCGACCGCGACGAGGTAAGGCAGCTCGGTGTTCTCGGTGAACTTCGCGACCGCCTCGCTCACCTGAGTGGACTCGGCGTTGGCGGGCAGGAAGGTGGAGTTGTCGTTGGACTGGACTCCCGAGAGCTTGCCCTGTGCCTGGCCACCGATCGCACCCACGACAAGCCAGGCGAGGACGACGAGGATGGCGCCCAGCAGTACCGCTCGAGGCCGCCGGGCGTGACCCTTCGCGTCTGTGGGCTGCGCAGCGTCAGGAGACGGAGGGCTGGGGTCCGGTCGGGCCTCGCTCACCACCCCAGACTAGAGCCGCGACGACCACGGTGACACGGGTTGAACCGGCAGAACGCTTGACCTCGCCTCCGAGACGGCATCGACCTGCCTGTCGGTGGTCGTTCCGGTCATGGTGCCCGGCTCGGGTCCGTTTCGGCGAGGGCACGCAGCGGTTCGGTGGATCCCCTTGTGGGGCAACGTCCCTGTCGACCAGGGCGGTGAGGACCAAGGGCTGGCACGTGCGGCCGTAGCGGCGAATACGCACGTCAGCGCCCTGCGACGGGTTCGCGAAGCCTGCTACTTTATGCGGCGTGGGGAGCGTCCCATCATCGGTGCGGGGCCCTTTGACGGCCCGACCAGTCTCATAGGGGGAACACATGACGTCATCACAACAGCCCACCACCTACGGCGAGACCGCAGCTGAACCACGCGGGCAAGAGGTCTCGGACAAGGCCTTCCTGATCACGTGGATCCTCGCGTGGATGCTGGGGTGGCTGGGCGCAGACCGCTTCTACCTCGGCAAGATCGGCACGGCCATCCTCAAGCTGATCACCCTCGGTGGTCTCGGCATCTGGGCGCTCGTCGACCTGATCCTGGTGTTGGCCGGCGTGCAGCGAGACAAGCAGGGGCGGCGCCTCGAGGGGTACGACCGGTACAAGAAGGCGGCCATCATCATCACCATCACGGTCTGGGTGATCAGCATGGCAGCAGGGATCGCCAGCGGCGCGATCACGGCCTCGATGGGCACCACCGGCTGATTCCTCGGCGCGCTGGTTCAGGAGGAGCCGGCGCCCTGCTGTGCCCCTCGCTGGTCGCGGCGGGGCGCCGTTGCCCACATCCTTGATCTGGTGGCGTCGGTGTCCACAGCCGTGGTCTGCGCGTCTTTGTGTCGGTGTGACCTGCGACAATAGACACATGTTCGAAGGCGCAGGGTCGTGAGTCTCGCGGTGGTAGAACCCACCGTCGGGCAAGCTGACCTCGGGGGGTCCGTGCTGGACGGACCCTTGCGCCAGATGCGCGCGGGGGCGAATGCTGCGCTGGCGGCCCGCCCGGAGGTGGTGCGTGAGTCCGATGCCGGGCTGGGTCGCGCGGTTGAGGGGATGCACGTGCTGCGCGCCGACCTCGACCGGTTGAGCGTCACCCTCGTCACCGAAGCCGCCCGGCGCGGCCTGGTTCAGGAGTC
>NZ_DATFMA010000023.1:0-35133 GCF_035267225.1 Ornithinimicrobium sp. | reverse complement strand
CCGTGGTCGCGGCCGTCGTTCTGCACAACATGGTGGGGCTGGTCTTCGGGTACGGCCTCGCCAAGCTCACCGGTCTCCCCGTGCCGGGCCGCCGAGCGGTCAGCCTCGAGGTGGGGATGCAGAACTCGGGCCTGGCCGCTGCGCTGGCTACGGTCCACTTCAACCCGACCGCTGCGCTCCCGGCGGCGATCTTCTCGGTGTGGCACAACGTGTCGGGCTCCGCCGTCGCCTCGTACTGGTCGCGTCGCCCGGCACGGTCCGATGCCGTCTCCCCCGAGCGCGCAGCCTAGTAGACGAAGTACGGGAAGATGCTGCGGTCGTGGGCGTGGACGATGGCGAAGAAGACGATGGCGTCGAAGAGCAGGTGGATGATCACCACGTAGGTCAGCGACTTGGTCCTGGTGAAGATGTACCCCTGCAGCAGCGCGAACGGGATCGTCAGCAGCGGGCCCCACTCGCGGTACCCCAGCTCCCACAAGAACGAGACGAAGATCGTCGCCTGCAGCAGGTTGGCCGGCCACAGCGAGAAGTGCCGGCGCAGCAGGGCGAAGCAGATGCACATGAAGAACAGCTCGTCCCACAGCCCGACGGAGTTCACCCCGACGAAGAAGCGGCCGAACTCGCTGGCCGTCTGGATCGGCGGCCAGTTCTGGTAGGCGCCGGAGCGGATGAAGTAGAACGGCAGCACCAGCCATCCCAGCAGGGGGACGGCGACGACGTACCCCCACTGCATCCGCGTCCACCGTTTGCCGGTGAGCCACGGGAACCCGATCGCCCTGCGGCGGTATATAAGCCGGTCGATCGCCACGGGCACGAGCACCGCCCCTCCCAGCACGACGCCGAGGCGGATGAACATCGGCCAGCTGATGTCGGCCTCGACCGACGTGGTCGACACGATCGTGATGCCGACGCCGATGAGCAGCAGGTCCTTGAAAAGCTCTCGGTCGACCGCGTAGGCGGCCGCGAGACTCACGAGCAGGACGACGTGCCCCGGCCAGCCGACCATCATCCCGAACAGCAGGAACGCCGAGAGGGCCACTCCCGCAGCGGGCAGGTAGGTGATCAGGCGAGCCGGGACTTCGGCGCCGTCGACGTCGGCACGCGGGGCCGGCTCCACCCAGGATTCGTCAGCGGAGCGCGGCACCCCTCCAGCCTAGGTGCCGTTGGTCAGCAGACCGTGCCCGCCTCGGCGCTCGTCCCGACCATCGCCCTGCCCGGACAGGGCCTCAGGACCCCTCGGTCACCGGCACGACGCGGTCGGCCACCAAGCCGTGCGCCTCACGGTGCACCGCTTCGGCCGCCTCGGCACTGGGGGCCTCGACCAGGCAGAAGACGCTGCCCGACGCCGCGTCGTACCAGTAGCGGCGAAAGTGCACGCCGTGACGCTCCTGGGTCTCGAGGTCCGCGTGGTGTGCCTGCTCGACGGCTTCCTGAGTCAGCCCGTCGACGTTCTCGTGCACGTCCATGAACAGTGGCATGGCGGTCATCCCTTCGTGGGTTCGATCGGTCATCTTCCAACCTAGGAACGGCCGAGCCGCCTGTCATGACCGGATCAGGCTGTGTTGCTGCGCCACCGATAGTCAGACCTGACCATCGACCCGATGTGGGGATTGCTCCTACGGTGGGGGGGTGGCGTCGTGGACTTCACCTCCACTCCCACCGCAACTGGCCACGCCCAGTCATGTGCCGTTCGTCGGTCGCGGTCCCGAGCTGGAGACGATGGAAGCCGTCTGGGCGGCGGTTCGTCGAGGGTCCCGCCATGTGGTGTTCCTGGGTGGGGAGCCCGGTGCGGGCAAGACACGCCTGGCTGCTGAGATCGCCCACGCGCTGCACCCGCACGACGTGGCCGTGCTGGTGGGCTCGTGCACCCGCGATGCGGGCGTGCCCTACCGACCCTTCGCCGAGATGTTGGACCGCCTCTTCTCCAGCGCAGCGGTGGGCACGCTGACCGATCTGGTGGCCGACGACTCGGCTTCTGAGCTCATGCGGCTGTCGGCACACGTCGCCCGCCACCGACCCGAGGGTCAGCACCTCACCGAGCCTATGACCGAGGATCGCGGTGAGCTGTTCGACGCGGTGTCCGACTTCCTCCGCCTGCTCTCGGCCGACCGTCCCCTCGCGCTCGTCGTCGAGGACCTGCACTGGGCCAAGCCACCCACCCTCGCGTTGTTCGAGCACGTGGCCCGCTCCTGCACGGATATCCCGCTGCTCGTGCTGGCGACCTTCCGCACGACGGTGCCCGACCGATCCGAGGACATCCTGCAGCGCGTGGCCGACCTGCACCGGCTGGAAGGTGTGCGGCGGCTGGACCTGGACGGGCTGGACACCGAGGCGATCACGACGTTCCTCCATCTACGGTCCCGTGTGTCCCTCGACACGGCCCGGGCGTCTGCTCCCTTGCTGCGTGACCGCACCGGCGGCAACCCCTTCTTCCTCCGGGAGCTCTGGGGCGATCTGGAGCGTCGCGGAGGCGTGGACGCGCTCCGCTCCTGCGACCGGGTGCCGGCGACCATCGGCGACACGTTGCAGCAGCGACTGAAAGGCCTGACCACGCAGGCGCTGTCCGTCCTCGAGACTGCCGCGATCCTCGGCGACTCCTTCGACCTGGCGACGATCACGGCGGCGGCCGATGCGGACGGAGTCGTCACGACGGCGGCGCTCGACGAAGCGGAGGCAGTCGGTCTCCTCGAGGTGGTCGAACCGGACTCCGGCACGTACGCCTTCGTCCACTCCCTCGTCCGGCAGGCGGTGATCGAGGCCTTGGGGGCCGCCCGGCGCGTGCTGCTTCACGCTCGTGCTGCCCAGGCGCTGACGCTCCGGGGCACCGACCCCACGCTCGTGCCGAGGATCGCGAGCCACTATCTCGCTGCGCAGGTGCTCGGGTACACACCGCAGGCGCTCGAGGCCGCCAGCGAAGCCGCGCGTCTGGCCGAGCACAGCCTCGCCCACGAGGACGCCGCCATGTGGTTCGAGCGCGCCGCCGGACTCCCCCAATCCGACCCCTCACCCCGTGCCGCGCTGCTGCTGGCCGCAGGCGGCAACCACATGCGCGGCGGCGACTTTGCGCGAGCTCGCGACATCTTCCGGGAGCTGACCGGGAGCGCCGACCCGGTGGTCCGGCTTGCCGCCGCGACCGGCTTCGAGAACGCCACCTGGCGTCCGGGGTTGGCCGACCCACGGGCCTCCGAGCTGCTGACCGCGGCGATCGCCGACTCCGGGCTGGACGAGGACGACCCCCGATACGTGCGTGCGACCAGCAGTCTCGCTCGAGCACTCGTGTTCGCCGGCGACCCTGAGCGCGCACACCAGGTCGGGACAGCGTCGTTGGACGCCGCACGGCATCTCGGCGACGAGGAGACCGTGCTCGCCGCTCTGGAGGCCAACCTGTGGCTGAACACGGGGCCGGACCGAGCGGAGGAGCAGATCGCCCGTGGCACCGAGGTGTGCCGGTTCGCCAAACGTCTGCGCGACCCAGAGAGGCTCGGCTCCGGCGCCTACTTTCGCGCCAGCGCCGCCTACACCCTGGGGCTGCCCGATGTTCTCGACGATGCGATGGCGGACGCACAGCGCGCCGAAGCGGGGAGCCAGCCCATCTTCAGCTACGTCGCGGGGTGCATGCTCCAGGGACGCGCATTCGCGCACGGCGACTTCGTCAGCGCCGAGCGGCGCGCCGAGCGTCTTCTCGAGCTCGGCGACCGGTTCGGGGGGGACCGGACCGAGGGCCCCTACGGCATGCAGAAGTTCATGATCAACCGCGAGACCGGTGGGCTCGAGCAGGTGCGGGCGCACGTCACCGGGCAGGAGACCTTCGACGGGCAGTGGGTCCCCGGCCTGTTGGCGCTCTACACCGAGCTCGGCAGAGAGGCCGGTATCGAGCGTGCGCTGCGGCACCTGATGAGCCGTGACCTGGACGCCCGGGTCCACGGGGCGCAGTGGCCGATGGAGCTGGCGTTCATGGTGGACGCTGCTCTCGCCCTCGGCGACCGAGCGGCGGCGCGCTCGTTGCGCCGCCTGCTCACCGCCTGGGCCGGGAAGAACCTGCTTGCCGGGGTGTTCTCGGCGCTGTTCGGCAGCGCCGATCGCTACCTTGCCCGGATCGCGGCGGTGCTGGGCGAGAACGGAGCGGCCGAGGCCCACTTCATGGTCGCCACCCGTATGGACGAGCGGATGGGGTCGACGGTGCACCTGGCCGAGACCGTCGCGCACCACGCACTCTTCGCCGCATCCCACGGTGAGGCCGAACGAGCGGCCACGCTCGCAGGCTCCGCGCGCGGCCTGGCGGCATCGATCGGCCAGCAACGCGTGCTCGCGCTGCTGGGCCCGCTGGAGGTGCTGGCCCACCCCGACGCGCTGAGCGACCGCGAGGTAGCCGTGTTGCGGCTGCTGGCCCAGGGCCTGAGCAACCGCGAGATCGGCCTGCACCTCTACATCAGTGGCAACACGGCGGCGAACCACGTCCGCAGTATCCTCGACAAGACGGGGGCGGCCAACCGCACCCAAGCGGCGGTCTACGCGGTGGACCGGGGCCTGCTCTGAGCGCGGCTCAGATCGCAGCAGTGCTGCCGTCGGGCAGAATCCGCTCCGAGACCTCGACGATGACGTCGGCCGGAAGGCCGGCACGCTCGGCCGCGCGACGGATTGCCTCCGGGGAGGGCGCGTCGTACAGGCAGTAGGACCGGCGTTTGTCGGCGGACAGGAAAGAGTACAGCCAGCTCACCCCCTCTGCCTCGTTGACCTGGTTGATGCCCTCGATCGTGTCGACCGTGGCTTCGAGCTGCGACGCGTAGCGCCGTTCGATCATGAAGATCGGCATCTTTGGCCCTCCCGGATCACCCTGCCGGCGGTCGCGAACGCTTGCGACTGCGAGCATCATGCCACGCGAGCTCGGTCTGCGCGTCTGCAAGACTGGGCCATCTCACCGGCTGGGGAGCCGGCATCGATCTGGGCCAGGGGGAGTGATGGGGGACGTGCATGAGCGAGAGATCGCCGTCGACCGGGGCACGGTGGTCCTTCGGTACCTGGAAGCAGGCCAGGGCAGGCCGATCGTCATGCTTCCCGGCTGGTCGCAGACGGCCGAGCTGTACCGCGACCAGGTGCGGGCCCTGAGCCACGAGCACCGTGTCATCGCGCTCGACCACCGGGGCCATGGCCGGTCGGACGCGCCCGACGTCGGCTACCACGTGCACCGGGTGGCCGCCGACCTGCACGACGTGCTCACCACGCTCGACCTGCGCGACGTCACTCTGCTCGCCCACTCGATGGGTTGCGCCGTGAGCTGGGCCTACACCGAGCTGTTCGGCACCGCCCGGTTGGACTCGCTGGTCCTTATCGACCAGATGGCCAGCGTGCTGCGCAACCCGGCCTGGTCCGACGAGGAGGCCGAGGCCGTCGGCGCCATTGTCGACGTGGACTCCCTTTTCGGCTTCACCAACGGGCTCCGCAACGGCGGCGACGACCCGCGCGTCGCCTTCCTGGAGCAGGTCACCTCCGAGGGCATCCATCCCAGCACGCTCGACCGGCTGATCGAGCAGAACCTGCTCTTCGACCGCGTGCACGCCGCAGGCCTGCTCTTCGACACCGCGAGCTTCGACTGGCGCGATGCCGTCGAGGTGATCGGCCTACCCACGCTCATCATCAGCGGCGACTCGGTGAACGTGCCCATCCGCTCCCAGCAGTGGTTGCACGAGCACATCGGCGGCTCGCAGTTCACCCGCATGACCGCGCGCTCCGGGGGCACCCACTTCCCCTTCGTGGAGAACCCGGACGCGTTCACCAAGACCGTCGCGACCTTTCTGGCCAGCCGCCCCTCACTCGTCGCTGCCGGGTAGGCCGTCGCCCGGCAGCTGCACCAGGTGTCGAGGCCGGCTCCGACACCTCGCCTTCACGAAGGGGACCTGGCCTGAACGTCGCAGGCCGGAGGCGTCAGCGAGGAGCGGTCAGTTGGGGATGCCGCCGCACAGGACGGGGATCGTGCCCTCCAATGGGAACTCGTCGGTCAGTGACGACGGGCCTGCTTCGAAGTCGTAGGACCCGTTGCCGTTGATGTCGATGCCGTGCACGACGACCTGTACGGTTCCCGCATCGGCTGATGCGGGCTCGCTGCGGAAGGTCCGTGAGTAGCTCAGGTTTCCGGCAGCGTCAGCCACCGGGAACCGGTCCAGCGCCAGGGCGCTGGTGGGGGTCGTGTCACCGGTCGTGGTCAGCGAGGCAACGATGCCGCCGTAGAACGGGACCCCTTCCAGCGTGGTGACGAAGCCGTTGCCGTCAGTGTCAGCGGCCGGCCCGGGGCAGCCGAGGTCGGTGGCCTCTCCGGGCACGCCGTGCAGATGCATCGCGTGCGGCAGGTTCGGCGCCAGGCCGCTTGCCCTCACCTTCACCTGCACCTTGCCGTTCGGCAGCGCCTTGACCCGGGTGGTGCCCGAGGCTTGGCTGTTCGGTACCGACTCGGCCTGCACAGGGCTCAACCCGTACGAGTAGCTCGCCACTTTGGGGGAGGGGTTCTCGTCGTGTGCCGCCGATGCCGCACCGGCCATACCGACAGCACCAACAGAACCGGCGGCAACGAGGGCTAGAGCGGCGGGAACAGTTCTCATCATTGAGCTCCTTGGTGTCAGCGGCTTGGCCGGGGTGACCTACCTCGTGCGTACTTCGGATCCGAGCCGGGAACGGATTGCTCCGCAGGCGATCCCGCTGAGACAGCGGAGTCGCGACCACACCACGGGTGATGGCTGGTGAGTGGGTGGAGGAGGCTCAGCACCGTGACGAGCGGTCCAGGAGCCCGTCGGCCAGCAGCTCGACCAGATGCCGAGCCTGACGCGGCGTCTCCTGACCGATCTGGGTGCGGCAGCTGAAACCGTCCGCGAGCACCGATGTCGCCGGGTCCGCCGCGCGGACCTCGGGCAGGATGACCCTCTCGCCGACCGCCCGCGACAGCTCTTCGTGCCCCGCCTCGAAGCCGAAGTTCCCCGCTAGCCCACAGCATCCGGAGTCGGGAACGGTCGCCTCGATGCCCGCGGCGTCCATCAGGCGGCGATCGGCGTCGAAACCCATCACCGCGTGCTGGTGACAGTGCACCTGTACCAAGGCCTCCCCACCGACCTGCGGTGGCTGCCAGTCCGGCGCGCGCTGCTCCAGCAGCTCGGCCACCGTCAGCGTCTGCTCGCGCGCAGCCCTCGCCAACGGCTCGTCGGCCAACAGATCGGCTGCGTCATGCCTCAGCGCCGCCGTACAGCTCGGCTCCAGACCCACGACCGGGGCCCCCGCCCGCAACGCCGGCGCGATGGTGCGCAACGAGCGGCGCAGTACCCGCCGGGCCATCCCGAGCTGGCCGGTCGAGATCCACGTCAGCCCGCAGCACACCGGCCCGGTCGGCAGGTGCACCGAGAAACCGGCATCCTCCAGCACACGCACCGCGGCCCGGCCGACCTGGGGCGACAGGGCGTTGGTGAACGTGTCCGGCCAGAGCAGGACGGGCCCCCGCTCCCCGGTCCCCTCGGGGGTGCGCCGGGCGAACCAGCGTGCGAACGGCTCGTGCGCGAAGGCCGGGATGTCACGGTCGGCAGCGATCCCGCCTGCTGCGCGGAGCAGCGGCGCCGCCGCAGAGCCGGTCACCGCGTTCACCAGCCGGGGGGCCCGCGAGGCGACCTGGGCCCAGACCGGCAGCCACCCCATGGACCAGTGCGAGCGCGGGCGTGCCCACGGCCGCCGCGCGTAGTGGTGGTGGGTGAACTCCGCCTTGTAGGTCGCCATGTCGACGTTCACCGGGCAGTCCGACAGGCATCCCTTGCACGACAGGCACAGGTCGAGGGCGTCGCGCACCTCGCTCGAGCGCCACCCGTCGGTGATGACGTCGCCCTCCAGCATCTCGAACAGCACGCGTGCCCGGCCCCGGGTGGAGTGCTGCTCCTCCTTGGTGACCTGGAAGCTCGGGCACATCACCCCACCCGAGGTCTGCCGGCAGCTGCCCACCCCGACACACCGCCGCTGGGCCTGCGCGAAGCTCTCGTTGTCGTCGGGATAGGCGAACAGGGTCTCCGGCTGCGCGAGCCGCGCCGCGCCGGCCTGCCTCAGCGCCACATCCACCGGTGGAGGGTCGACGATCACCCCCGGATTGAGTACCCCGTCGGGGTCGAAGAGGTTCTTGACCTCGGCGAACACGGCCATCGCCTCCGGCCCGTACATCCGCGCCACCATCTCCCCGCGGGCCCGACCGTCGCCGTGCTCGCCGGAGACCGAGCCGCCGAGACCGGTGACCAAGTCGGTGGCCTGCTCGATGAAGCTCCGGTAGTCGCGCCGGCCCGACTCGGTGAGGAAGTCGAAGTCGATACGCATGTGCATGCAGCCCTCACCGAAGTGCCCGTACGACGCGCCGGAGTAGCCGTACTTCGCCAGCAGCTCGTCCAGCCCCTCCAGGTAGTCCGCGAGCCGCGCCGGCGGCACCGCCGCGTCCTCCCAGCCGCACCACGCCTCGGCACCGTCCGCGCGCCGGGTCGCCAGCCCGGTGCCGTCCTTACGGCAGCGCCACAGCACCGCCTTGGCACCCGGATCGCTCACCACCGACGCCGTGGCCCCGGCGATACCGTCCCGCACCTGGGCGGCGACCTCCTCGGCTCGTGCGGCGGCTTCCGAAGCCGCCTCGCCGGGCACCTCGACCAGCAGCCAGACACTCCCTTCCGGCAGCCCGGCCGCCTGCGCGGCGCGGCGAACCTCGTGCGGCAGCCGGTCGACCAAGGTCGCGTTGATCGACTCGATCGTCAGCGGTCCGTGCGGCAGCACCAGGGGCACGCTCCGCGCGGCATCCGCCGAGCTGGCGAACCCCAGCGCCAGCAGGACGGTCGCCGTGGGGAGCTCCACCAGCCGCACGGTGGCCTGCAGCGTGGTGGCCAGGCTGCCCTCGCTGCCGCAGAGCAGCCGCACCGCATCAGGCTCCGGGTCGGTCAGGAGGTGCTGTAGGGCGTACCCGCTGATCTGCCGGGAGAAGGTGCCGAACTGGCGCTCGATGAGTCGACGGTGCCGCCCACCGATCCGCTGCAGACCCGCGATCAGGTCACGCTCGACGCGCCCGGGAGCGGGACGGGCGGCGGCTCCCTCCGACGCGGTCAGGGAGAGCCGGCGTCCGTCGCCGGCGATGACGTCCAGCCCGAGGGTGTTGTCAGCGGTCGTGCCCCACGCGACCGAATGCGCCCCGCACGCGTTGTTGGCGATCATCCCCCCGAGGGTGGCCCGGCTTGCCGAGGAGGGGTCGGCGCCGAAGGTGAGACCGTGCGGCCGCGCGGCAGCCATGAGGTCGGTGAGCACCACCCCGGGCTGCACCACCGCCGTCCGCGAGTCGGCGTCCAGATCGAGAATGCCGCGCAGGTGCCGCGATACGTCGATGACCACTCCGCCGATCGTGTTGCCGGCCATCGAGGTACCGCCGGAGCGGAGCACGGTGGGCACGCCCGCCTCCCGGCACAGCCCCACGGCAGCGGCGAGGTCCTCCTCGTCGGCCGGCACGACCACGGCTTCCGGCAGCACCCGGTAGTTGCTGGCGTCGGTGCCGTACAGCGCCTGGGCCAGGGAGTCGGTTCGGACCTGGCCGCGCACCTCCGCGCGCAGGCTTCCTGCCAGAGACGCGGGCACCGGCATCGGCTCTCCTCCTCCGGTCGGTCAGGCACGGTCGCCGCGGGAGCACCACGTCTGCCGCGGTCGGGCACGGCCTCGATGCTTCCACGTCAGCACTCGGCAGTGTCAGCCGGGCCCTGGCACCGTATTATTGTCGACAATCAACGACGAGGAGCGGGGACATGACGGCGATCGGTCTGCTCTACCCCGGTGAGTCCGCTGCGGACGACTACCGGCACGCCGAGCGCATTCTGGCCGAGGAAGGCGGGATGCCCGTGCGTCTTCCGGTCCAGGTCACCAGCGTCGGGGAGGACGCGCATCGGGTCGACGCCCTGCTCGACCTGGGGTCCGACGACCGGCTGGCCGAGGGCGCCGCTCGCCTGGCTCGCGACGCGACAGCGGTGCACGGCCTGGATGAGGAGCTGGACGCGGTGATCTGGGCGTGCACCTCGGGCAGCTTCGTCTTCGGGTGGGACGGTGCCCACGACCAGGTCGACACACTGGCGCGCAGTGCCGGGGTCCCGGCCTCCTCCACCTCGCTGGCCTTCGCGCGTGCCCTGGGGCATCTCGACCTGACGCGCGTGGCCGTGGCGGCCTCCTACCCCCGCGACGTCGCCGAGCACTTCGTCGCGTTGCTGGCCCACCCCGGCGTCGAGGTCACCGCGATGAGCACCGGGGAGATCATCACCGCCGAGGAGGTCGGCCGGCTCGACGCCGGCGGGGTGGCCTCCCTGGTGCGCAGTGTCGACCTCCGCGGCGCCCAGGCGCTTCTGGTGCCGGACACCGCGATGCACACCCTCGCCCTGCTGACCGAGCTCGAGCGCATCGCGGGGATGCCCGTGCTGACGGCAAACCAGGTGACCGTCTGGGAGGGGCTGCGTCTTGCCGGGGCCTGGCCGCATGCTCCCGGCCTGGGCTCCTTGTTCACCGCGAGGGTTGCCGCGTGAGCGCCACCAGCGCCGTACCCCCCTCTCATCTGCGTCGGGTGGTGCAGCAGTCCACCCCGATGATCATCGCCGCCCAGGTGCGCGAGGCCATCGCCCAGGGCCACTTCCCGCCCGGTGCCCAGATGTACGAGACCCAGCTCGCCGAGCAGCTGGGCGTCAGCCGCGGCCCGCTTCGCGAGGGGCTGCAACGGCTGACCCAGGAGGGTCTGCTCGTAGCGGTGCGACATCGGGGCCTGTTCGTCGTCGAGCTGACTCCGGAGAACGTCCGCGACATGTACCTCGCCCGGGAGGCGATCGAGCGTTGCGCGGTAGCCGTCGTGGTCCGCGACAGCCCGATGGCCACCGCCGACGCTCTGGACGTGGTGCTGGCGCAGATGGAGGCGGCGGCCGAGGTAGGGGACTCCCAGGAGGTCGGGGAGTCCGACATCCGGTTCCACGAGGTGCTGGTCGCTCGCTCCGGCAGCGAGCGCCTGGGACGGCTACACGGCACGCAGCTGGTGGAGGCACGCATCTGCGTCCACGCCCTCGGCAGCAGCTACGAGAACGACCGCCACCGGGTGGCCGAGCACCGCGCCATTGCCGAGGCGATTCGGTCGGCCGACGCGGCCCTGGCGGACCAGAGACTGCGACAGCACATGGTGGACGCCGTGCAGGAGCTCATGGTCCACGCACCGGGAGGGGCAGAGTCCACGCCGCGGAGCGGCTAGCCCATCGCGATGCCGATGTACTTGCTCTCCAAGAACTCGTCGATGCCCGTCGGGCCGCCCTCGCGCCCCAGCCCGGACTCCTTGACGCCCCCGAACGGTGCATAAGGATTCGACACCACCCCCTGGTTCAGTCCGACCATGCCGGACTCCAGTCGCTCGGCGACCCGCAGCGCCCGCCGCAGGTCGTTGGTGAAGACATAGGACACCAGTCCGTAGCGGGTGTCGTTCGCGGCCGCGACCACCTCGTCTTCGGTCTCGAACGGGGTCAGCGCCGCGACCGGCCCGAAGATCTCCTCGCGCGCGGCGTCGGCGTCGCGACTCACCCCGGTCAGCACCGTCGGTGGGTAGAAGTACCCAGGGCCGCCCGAGCGCTCCCCGCCCACGAGCACCTGCGCCCCGCGGCCCACGGCGTCGGTCACCAGCGAGTCCACCTTGTCCAACGCCGCTTCGTCGATGAGGGGGCCGACCTGGGTACCCTCGGCCGTGCCGTCTCCGACGACCAGGTCGCCCATCCGTTGCGCCAGGCGCGAGCCGAAGTCGTCGATCAGCGAGGCGTGCACGTAGATGCGGTTGGCGGCCGTGCAGGCCTCACCCATGTTGCGCATCTTCGCCTGCATGCACCCCGTCACCGCCTCGTCGAGGTCGGCATCCTCGAACACGACGAAGGGCGCGTTGCCGCCCAGCTCCATCGAGGTCCGCAGCACTTTGTCCGCGCACTGCTCCAGCAGCCTCTTGCCCACGTTCGTCGAGCCCGTGAAGGACAGCTTGCGGGCGTCGCCGGAGCGGATCAGCGGCTCCATCACCGCACCGGCCTGCGTCGTCGGGACGATGTTGACCACCCCCGCGGGAACCCCGGCCTCGGCCAGGATCTGCGCCAGCGCCAGCATCGACAGCGGCGTCTGCTGGGCGGGCTTGAGCACACTGGTGCAGCCGGCGGCGAGGGCCGGCCCGAGCTTGCGGGTCCCCATCGCCATCGGGAAGTTCCACGGGGTGATGAGCAGGCACGGGCCGACCGGCTGCCGGGTCACCAGAAGGCGAGCACTGCCCTGCGGGGCCGTCTGGTAGCCCCCGTCGATCCGCAGCGCCTCCCCCGCGAAGTGGCGGAAGAACTCGCCGGCATAGGCGATCTCGCCCGCGGCTTCGGCAACGGGCTTGCCCATCTCCAGGCTCATCAGCAGCGCGAGGTCGTCGCTGCGCTCACGCAGCAGCTGGTGCGCTCGCATCAGGATGTTGTGCCGCTCCAGTGCCGAGGTGGCGGCGAAGCTCTGCTGAGCGGCGACCGCGGCCCCCAACGCCCGGCGCCCGTCGGCGACCCCAGCGTCGGCCACGGTGGTGAGCACCTCGGCGGTGGCCGGGTTGAGCACCGTGAAGGTCGCTCCGTCCGCGGCCCCGCAGGACTCCCCGTCGATGAACAGTCCTGTCGGAGTGCTCTCCAGCAGCCCGGTGGTGCGCTGCTGGGTGGTGTCGGTCACGTCCTGCGCCATGCTGGCCTCCCGAGTCTGGTGTGCCTGGTCAGGCTACCGTTGACCGCGTATTGTCAACAATCTGCAACAGCCGTTCCCGTGCCCTCGTATCCCCGACCAAGGAGGCTCCCATGGCCCAGCTGTCCAGCGTCCTCGCCCAAGCGACCCCGGTGCTGGTGGAACGTGGCGAGGGAGCACTCGTGTACGACGAGCAGGGGCGACGGTACGTGGACTTCACCGCCGGGATCGGCGTGACGAGCACCGGGCACTGCCATCCACGAGTGGTGGAGGCAGCACGGGAGCAGACCGGGAAGATGATCCACGCGCAGTACACCACGGTCATGCACCGGCCGCTGCTGAGCCTGGTCGAGCGTCTGGGCGGGGTCCTGCCCACCGGGCTGGACCAGCTCTTCTTCGTCAACTCCGGGTCCGAGGCCGTCGAGGCCTCCCTCCGGCTGGCGCGTCAGGCCACCGCGCGGCCGAACATCATCGCCTTCCACGGCGGCTTCCACGGCCGCACGGTCGCCGCCGCCTCCCTCACCTCCTCCAACACCAAGTTCCGCTCCGGCTTCGCCCCCTTGATGGCGGGCGTGAGCCTGAGCCCTTTCCCCGACCCCTGGCACTACGGCTGGACCCCGGAACAGGCGACCGAGTTCGCGCTGGACCAGCTCGACTACCTGCTGCAGACGGTCAGCTCTCCGAAGGACACCGCGGCCTTCATGGTCGAGCCCGTGCTCGGCGAGGGAGGGTACGTGCCGGCCAGCACCGAGTTCTTCGCCGGCCTCCGCGAACGAGCGGACCGCCATGGCATCCTGCTCATCGTCGACGAGGTTCAGGCCGGGTACGGGCGGACCGGCAGGTTCTGGGGCCACGACCACTTCGCCGGCCGTCCGGACGTGCTCATCACCGCCAAGGGCCTGGCCTCAGGCTTCCCCCTGTCCGCGATCGCCGCCTCCTCGCAGCTGATGGAGCGAGCGTGGCCCGGCTCCCAGGGTGGGACCTACGGGGCCAACGCGGTCGCCTGCGCCGCCGCCCTGGCCACGTTGGACGTCATCGAGGACGAAGCGCTGGTGGACAACGCCGCGCAGCGGGGAGAACAGCTGCGCGCCGGTCTGGAGGACTCCGTGCGCACGCATCTGCCCGCGAAGAGCAACGTGCGGGGTCTAGGACTGATGCAGGGGGTGGAGTTCCGCGACGCCGACGGCAGGCCCGACCCCGCAGCGGCCTCGGCCGCTCAGCGCCGCGCTCACGAGCACGGCCTGTTGCTGCTGACCTGTGGAGCCTGGGGACAGGTGGTGCGCTTCATCCCCGCCCTGATCGTGGACGACGCGCTGGTCAGCGAGGCGTTGGCCACCTGGGACCGGGTGCTCGGCGACGCAGCCGCTCAGGACGAGCCCGCGAGGGGCTAGCACGCGTCCTCCGCTGGCGCGCGGGGACGCGTGACGTTCCTGGGACCCCTCGGCAGCGCAGGGCGACCATGTCAGCAGCGGGTCATCATCACGTCAGCAACAACCCCGGGTGCGGTCCGCTGTGAGCAAGGCTTGGCCAGATTCGCATCAGAGGCGAGGAACGACCACTACCGAAGGCCTATCGTGACGGGGTGGAGGGGCATGGTCGGCCTGGGGGGCCACGAGGCGTAACCGACGACGTCACGGCGGGTCGGGTGGACCGGCGCGCCACCGACCGCAGCACCGCGATCGTGCAGGCCGCGCTCGACTCGATCGTCACGATCGACGAGCGCGGGGTGGTCGTCGAGTTCAACCCGGCATCGGAGCTCCTCTTCGGCTGGTCTCGGCAGGAGGCCTGGGGGCGCCGACTCGAAGAGCTGTTCATCCCGCCCGAGCTCGCGGGCGCCCACCGCGAAGGGCTCGAGACCTTCTTGCGCACCGGTGAGGGCCCCGTGCTCAACCGACGGCTCGAGCTGCCTGCCGTCTGTCGCGACGGGACCCGGCTCGTCGTCGAGCTCATCGTCGTGCCTACCGTTCACGAGGGCCGCCGTGAGTTCACCGGGTTCCTGCGCAACATGACGGAGCTGCGCCGCACCCAAGAGCTGCTCCGCGCCTCTCAAGCACGCTACGAGGCCATCGTCCGCCACTCCACGCGGGCTCTGGTCCAGTGTGGAACGGACAGCGGGTGTGTGCTCCTCGCCGGCGAGGACATGTTGGGCTACCCGACCGACACGGCGCTCGACGGCGGATTCCTCGGTTTGGTCCACCCGGAGGACCAAGCAGGCGCCCTGGACCTCATGGCCGAGGTGAGGGCGGGCACGCGCGAGCCACACGAGAGTGAGGATCTGCGCCTGCGCCGCGCCGACGGCGAGTACCTGACCTGCGAGGTCGTGATGGAGGACCTGAGCGATCTGCCTGAGGTCGGAGCCCTGCTCGCGCGGGCCGCAGACGTGACCGAGGACCGCGAGCGCCGTCGCAGGCTCGCCGACGCCACCGCCCAGATGCGCAGCCTGATCGACCATCTCGGCGCGGCGGTACTGCTGGAGGACGCCACCCGGCACGTCCTGGTGGCCAACCAGGCGCTGGTCGACCTCTTCGGCTTCCCGGTGGCGGCCGAGGACCTGTTCGGCACCGACTGCTCGATGGCGGCCCACGCCGTGAAGGACCTGTTCGCCGATCCCGACGGCTTTGTCGGGGGCGTCGAGCGGCTGCTGGCCGATGGGGAGTCCGTGCTGGCCGAACACCTCGCGACGGCAGACGGCCGCACTCTGGAACGGGACTACGTCGTGATCCGGAACGCAGGACGCCCGGCCGGACACCTGTGGGTGTACCGCGACATCACCCAGCGGATCGTCGAGAACGTCATGCTCGCCGACCAGAACCGCTCCCTGGCGCAGCTGGCCGCACTGAAGAACGAGTTCGTGGCCACGGTCTCCCACGAGCTGCGCACCCCGCTCACCTCGGTGGTGAGCTTCGCCGACATGCTCCGTGACCCCGATACCGGGCCGCTCAACGAGAACCAGGAGTCGGTGCTCGAGGTCATCGACCGCAACTCCCACCGACTGCTGCGCCTGATCGACGACCTCCTGCTGGTCGCCAAGCTCGAGTCGCACACGCTGCCGCTGTCCCTGGGCCTGGTGGACCTCCCCGACCTCGTCCGACAGGTGGCCGCCGAGCAGCAGCCGGTGGCGGCGGAGAAGGAGGTAGGGCTCGAGGTGCAGACGGCACCCGGGCCTCGCGTCCGCGCCGACTCCGTCCGGCTCCAGCAGGTCTTCTCCAACCTGGTGGGCAACGCGTTGAAGTACACACCGGCCGGCGGCCGGGTCACGGTGACCTGCCGGCCAGGGGAGCCCGGCCACGACTGGGCGGTCGCCGTGGCCGACACCGGGCTGGGCATTCCCGCAGCAGAGGTGCCCAAAGTCTTCGACGCCTTCTTCCGCGCCTCGAGCGCTGCCGGCGGCGCGGCAGGCACCGGGCTCGGGCTCGCGATCACCCGGCTCATCGTCGAGGAGCACCACGGCAGCGTCGACGTCGACAGCACGCCTGGCGTGGGCACCACCATGACCGTCCGCCTCCCCTACGAGGACGACTGAGATGGCCCGCATTCTGATCGTGGAGGACGACGAGGACATCGCGCTCGTCCTGACGATGCTGTTGCAGCGAAACGGCCACCGGGTCTCCTCCGCCCCGGACGGGCCCACCGCCCTGCGGCGCGCCCATGAGGTGCGTCCCCAGCTCATCGTCCTCGACATCGGCCTGCCGGGTATGAACGGCTGGGATGTGCTTTCCCGCATCCGGGAGGTCAGCGATGTACCGGTCCTGCTCGTCACGGCGGCTGGACGTGACGAGGACAAGGTGAGAGGGCTGCGGGGCGGCGCCGACGACTACCTCACCAAGCCCTTCCACAACGCCGAGCTCCTCGCTCGGATCGACGCGCTCCTGCGGCGCGCCGACGGCGCCGAGTGGGAAGGCTCAGACGTCACGCACGGTGGTCTCGTGCTCTCCCCGACGCGGGGCGTGGTGACCATGGACGGCCAGGACGTCCGGGTCACGCCGCTGGAGTTCCGGCTGCTCGCGGTCTTCCTGCGGCACGTCGGCCAGGTGCTCACCCCGGCTCAGCTGCTCTCGGCCGCGTGGGGCGACGACAGCGGCACCGGTCAGGACCGGGTGAAGTTCGCCGTACTCCGTCTGCGCCGCAAGCTGGGCTGGGAGGAGGCGTCCCACTCGCCCCTGCAAGCCGTGCGTGGCATCGGCTACCGCCTCGACGCGAGCGAGGACGCCCACATCTGAGCAGCCGAAACCTGCTCCCGATCCGCAACCGTTCCACACCGAGATCGGCAACCGTCGAGGCTCATGGTGGTTTCCATGACACCTTCCACCCGCATCCTCGTCGTGGAGGACGACCCCGATGCTCTGCTCGTCCTCCGTCACCACCTCGACCCTCGGCCGGACTATGAGGCGACCTACTGCAGCAGCGCCGCCACGGCCGCCGAGCACCTGACCCGCGGCCGGTGGGACGTCCTCGCCACCGACCTGCACATGCCCGGCATGGACGGGCTGCAGCTGGCGGCTCTTGCTCGCCAGCGCGACGCCCGGCTGCCCGTGCTGCTCATCACGGCGCACGCCACCGTCGACGCGGCCGTGCGAGCGGTCAAAGGTGCGGTCACGGACTTCCTGACCAAGCCGCTGCAGCGCGACGCCGTCCTGCAGGCCATCGACAGCGCGGTGGCCCACCGGCGCGCGCAGGGGCGCCGGGTGCTCGCCGTGGGCGCCCACCCCGACGACGTCGAGATCGGAGCCGGGGCCACGCTGGCCGGGCACGTGCGTGCCGGCGACCACCTCACCATCCTCACCACCAGCTCCGGCCGACGCGGCGGTGACGCCGGGCTGAGGGCCGCCGAGGCCCAGGAGGCCGCCACCCGACTCGGGGGCACGCTCGTGCTGGGTGACCTCGAGGACACGGCCATCCCCGACCGTGGCCCCACCATCGACCTCATCGAGGGTGTCTGCGCCGACGTGCAGCCCGACACGATCTATGTCCACTCCGCGCACGACCTGCATCAGGACCATCGGGCCGTGCATGCCGCGACGCTGGTGGCCGCCAGGGGGGTTCAGCGGGTGCTGTGCTACCAGTCACCGAGCGCCACGATCGACTTCCGGCCCACGATGTTCGTTCCGGTCGGCACCGGGATGGACGCCAAGCTCGAGGCCATCGCGGCCTTCGCCACCCAGACCTCCATCCGGGACTACCTCGAGCCCGACATGCTGACCGCCACCGCCCGCTACTGGGGACGCTTCGCGCGCACCCGGTTCGCCGAGCCCTTCGAGGTCGTGCGCGAGAGCCAGGGGGTCGACCGTGTTGCCGTCTGACCTCGCTCTGGCCCCGACCCGCGACGACCACGCCCCTTCGACTGCGCAGACCGATCCCGGCCGGCCGGCCCGCGTGTTGGTCACCGGCGCCGGTGGACCCGCGGCGATCGGCTTCCTGCAGCTGGCCTCCCGCCCCGACGTGGAGATGTTCGCTGCCGACATGGACCCCGTCGCCTCCGGTCTCTACCTCGTGCCCCAAGCCCGCCGGCTGGTCGTCCCCCGAGGTGACGACCCGGACTTCGCCGACAGCATCCTGAGGATCTGCCGGCGCCTCGGGATCTCCGTGCTGGTACCGACCGTCGACTCCGAGCTCCTGCCCTTGGCGCGCATTGCTCACCTGCTCGCAGCGCAGGGCACGACCCTGCTGTCGGCGCCCGCATCCACCTTGGCCGTGTGTCTGGACAAGGCCGAGCTCGCACAGGTCTGCGAGGGCTCGTGCGAGGTCCCCGCCACGAGCGAGCTCCTCGTCGACACCCCGATGGCCTATCCGAGCATCGTCAAGCCGCGGACCGGCAGTGGCTCCCGTGGCATCCGGCTGGTGCACGAGGCTGAAGACCTGGCCGGGCTACCCCGGGACGGGAGCCAGCTGGTCCAGGAGTATCTCCCCGGTGAGGAGCTGAGCGTCGATGTCTTCGTACGCGCCGACGGCGCTGTCGTGGCGGCCGTGCCTCGTCGGCGCGACCGGGTGGACTCCGGCGTCGCCGTCGCCGGGCGGACCGTGCACGACCAGCAGTGCATCGAGCAGGCCGTGGCCGTGTGCCGGGCGATCGGTCTGCGAGGCATCGCCAACGTCCAGCTGCGCCGACGCAGTGACGGGACCCCGGCTCTGCTCGAGGTGAACCCCCGTCTGCCCGGTTCGCTGGTGCTCTCGGCCGCCGCCGGAGCCAACCTCGCGGGCCTGGCGCTCGCCGAGGCCCTCGGGGAGTCCGTACCCGCCTTCATCCCGTTCCGCGAGGTCGCCATGGTGCGCTACCTCGCCGACGTCGTGGTCGAGATCGACGAGTACGCCGACACCGAAGTGGGGGCCCTGCGATGACCCTGCCCCTCGACCTCGAGACTGACTGGCACACCCACACGAGTCTCACCGACGGCAGCGACAGCCCGAAGAAGATGGTGCGCGCGGCGGGGGCGGCGGGACTGCACCGCATCCACGTCACCGACCACGTGCGCGCGAGCTCCACCTGGGTGCCCGACTACGTCGCCGAGCTGGACCGGATCCGTGCGGCCGCCCCGATCGACGTCGTCTGCGGGGTGGAGGCCAAGATCCTGGACGTGAAAGGCAGGGTGGACCTTCCGACCGACCTACGCGGCATCGAGCAGGTCGTCATCGCCGACCACCAGTTCCCGACTCGTTCCGGCCCGGTGACCCCCCAGGAGATGCGCCGCCGGATCGAGACTCATCGGATGCGGGCCGACGACGCGGTCGCCGAGCTCGTCCTGGCCACCGCACGAGCCGTCTTCGTACACGAGCTGGTGGTCGTGGGTCACCTGTTCAGCGTGCTCCCCAAGGCGGGCATCGACGTCTCGCTCGTCACCGACGAGATGCTCTCGACCCTGGCGGCCGCCGTGCGCGCGTCCGGGGCGGTCATCGAGGTCAACGAGAAGTGGCGCACGCCGTCGGTGCCCATGGTGGACAGGCTCTGTGCTCTCGGCGTCGAGTTGGTGCCCTCCTCCGACGCCCACAGCCTCGATGCACTCGGCGCGTGGGACCACGTGGCGGATGCTGCGCAGGCGGTCGCCGGATGACCAGTCCTGGCGACCTCTTCGGCCTCCTGGCCGATCTGGGGCTCTGGGTGTTGGTCGCCCTGGTGCTCGCTGGAGCGGTGCCGTTGCTGGCTGCCACGTATCAGTTCCTCCTCATCGGCGCACACGCCTGGAAGAACCACTACGCCGACACGGCACCGTACGAGCCGAGGGTCGGCATTCTCGTTCCGGCGTGGAACGAGGCGGCGGTGCTGGAGGCCAGCATCGACCGGCTGGTCGGGCTCGACTACCCGCCCGACCGGCTGCGGGTCTACGTGGTCGACGACGCCAGCACCGACGCGACCCCTGACGTCGTCCTGGCCAAGGCCGAACAGTACCCGGGGCAGGTGGTCCACCTGCGGCGGGAGAAGGGCGGAGAGGGCAAGGCCCACACGCTCAACCACGGTCTCGCCATCATCCTGGCCGAGAACTGGATGCAGGCTCTGCTCATCATGGACGCGGACGTCATCTACGAGCCCGACTCCCTACGCAAGATGACACGGCACCTGGCCGACCCCGACGTCGGTGCCGTGACTGCGTACATCAAGGAGGGCAGCCAGCCCGGCAACTATCTCCAGCGGTTCATCGCCTACGAGTACGTCACCGCTCAGGCCGCTGCTCGACGCAGCCAGAACGTGCTCGGGGCCCTGGCTTGCCTCGCCGGTGGCGCGCAGCTGCACTCCCGGGCCAACCTCGAGGCCATCGGCGGGAGGATCGACACCACCAGCCTCGCCGAGGACACCTTCACCACGTTCAACACCCAGCTGGCCGGCAACACGGTGGTCTTCGACGGCAACGCCACCGTGTGGGCGGAAGAGCCCGACGGCATCGTCGGCTTGTGGAAGCAGCGCCTGCGCTGGGCGCGCGGCAACGTCCAGGTGACGTTGCGCTACAAAAGCCTGTGGTTCCGGCCCCACTCCGGCCACAACCTGGGGAGCTTCACCTTCGGCGTCTTCTGGTTCTGCCTCTTCCTGTTGCCGATCTTCATGATCGTCTCTTCGGCTGCCTTGCTCACGCTGTACTTCGCCGACTTCGAGCGCGCATGGGCGGTGTTCCAGCACCTCTGGATCATCAACGCGCTGTCCTACCTCTTCATCACGACGTTCGCGCTCGCGATCGACCCCACCACCGCTCGGCGGGCCTGGCGCGAGGCGATCGCGTTCCCGGGCGTGGTCTCGTTGCTGGTGATCCTCTACACGTGTGCGCCGGTGCTGTTCTCCTGGCTCGCCTCCCTCTGGTCGGCGATGACGGGACTGACCTGGGGCGAGACGAGCACCCACGTGGTCATGCTCATCGCCTACTCCTGGCTGGCCCTGTGCATGCCCGTCGCATGGCTGGGCAAGAAGGCTGAGGAGAAAGGGCGGCGCTGGCTGAGCCCCTTCTTCGTCTACCTCGGCGGGTACGGTCCGTTGTTGTGCGCCGTCACCTTCACCTCCTACGTCTACGAGCTCCGTGGCGCCGAGATGTCGTGGGACAAGACGGAGAAGACAGGGAAGGTCGCGCTACCGAGATGACGTCCTCTGGGCCCGACAGCATCGTCGGTGCCCATCACGTCGTCGACCCACCCGAGGAGGGCGAAGACGCGGGGACGCGCCACGAGCGGGAGCGGCGCGAGTCGCTGCGCGAGGAACGCAGACTGCTCAGGTGGCAGATCATCTGCCTGGTGCTCGTCGCGTTGTTCATCGTGGTGAGACAGCTGTGGCTGACCTGACCGAGGCCGGGCGGGGCTGAGGCCCCACCCGGCCTGGTCCGGGAGAAAGGTGCGGGGTGCCTACTCCCGGGACTCGGCCTCGACTTTCTGCTGGCCGTCGCCGTGCCAGGTGGTGTCGGAGTCGCGCGGCTCGCCCTCCTTGACTCGACGTTCGAGCTCCTCCGGCGCCGTGCCGGGTGGGCGCATCAGGTCGTCCTTCTCGGCGATCAGCGCTTTGAGCAAGGCGAACATCATCGCGAACACGAGGATGAAGATGGGCAGGCCGATCACCGTGATGACCTCCTGCAACGCGACCAGCCCCGCCTCGCCGCCGAGGACGATGAGCGAGGCGGCGAGGGTGCCCTCCGAGACGCCCCAGAACACGCGCTGACGAACCGGGCCCGCCTCGGCATCGCCGGCGCACAGGATGTCGACGACGAGGGAGGCCGAGTCGGACGACGTCGCGAAGAACAGGGCCACGACCACGACCGCGATGCCCTGGATCAACGTCGCCGCGGGGAAGTTGTCGAAGAAGGCGAACATGGCCAGCGGGATGCTCTCCGAGACGGCGGCCGAGATGCTGCCGCCGTCACCGCCGATGCCGTCGATGCGCATGGCCGACCAGCCGAAGATCGCGAACCAGACCAGGGTGAACAGCGAGGGAGCAACCAGCACTCCCAGCACGAACTCACGGATGGTCCGGCCCCGCGAGATCCGGGCCAGGAAGACGCCCATGAAGGGCGCCCAGGTCACGGTCCACGCCCAGTAGAAGACCGTCCAGCTGGCCTGCCAGCCCCAGCCGTCGTCCGTGTAGCCGGCCATGGCGTCGTTCCAGAACGACAGCGGCACGACCTCTGAGGCGTAGATTCCGGCGCTCTCGATCACCTGACGCAGCAGGAAGACGGTGTCGCCGAAGAGCAGCACGAAGATCATCAGGCCGACGGCCATGAGGATGTTGAGGTTCGACAGTCGCCGCACGCCCTTGTCGAGCCCGGCGACGATGGAGGCCACCGCGACCACGGTGAGCGTGGTGATGATGATGACCTTGGGCCACACCGCGTCGGGCCAGCCCAGCAGCTCGGTCAGCCCGGCGTTGATCTGCGAGGTGCCCAGGCCCAGCGAGACCGCCAGACCGAACAACGTCCCCAGCACTGCGAAGACGTCGATGGTCTTGCCGATCGGGCCGTGGATCCGCTCCCCGATGAAGGGGTAGAACACGGAGCTGACCCGCATGGGCAGCTTGTGCCGGTAGATGAAGTAGGCGAAGGCCAGGCCGGGAAGGGTGAAGATGGCCCAGGTGTGCAGGGACAGGTGGTAGAGCGAGAAGGCGATGGCGTCCTCCGCCGCGGCGGCGCTGTAGGGCTCCACGTCCCGCGGAGGAGCGCCGAAGTGCGAGATCGGCTCGGCCACACCCCAGAACATCAGGACGGTGCCGATGCCGCCGGCGAAGAGCATGGCGAACCAGGACAGGTTGCCGTAGTCGGGCTTGGCCTCGTTGCCACCGAGGCGGATCCGACCGAAGCGGCTGAAGGCCAGGAACAGCAGGAAGAACAACCATGTCGTCACCCCGAGGATGAAGAACCATCCCAAGTTGAAGGTGATCCACTCCCGGCTGGCCGAGAAGGCCGACCCGATGGGGTCCGGGAAGAGCAGCAGCAGGGCCAGGATGACGATCATCAGGCCGGCGGAGACAAAGAAGATGATCGGGTCGGTCCGCAGTCCGAGCCGTCGAGCGAGAGATTCCATGGGGGTCAGTACCTCCAGATCGGGCCTTCCGGCCTGCGACGTCATCGCTTGCGCTGGGCATGGGCCGGACCGTCGACATCTAGAGTTGTCCAATTGTTGACAAATGTCTACCCCGACGCGGCGCTCCTCGCGCGGCGCGGGACGCCGCAGCCCTCGCACCGAACCACCTGCGCGGAAGGCCGGAGCCAGTTGACTTATCGACTTTCAATGTGTTTCGATTGTTAATCAATCTAGGAGGACACATGAACACTGTCGGTCTGATGGCACTGCGGGCGGTTCTGGGCGCGGGCTTCGCTGGCACCCTGTTCGTGCTGTTCGTGATGGTCCCGCTGTTGGCCATCGACCTCCGCGAAGTGGGTGGCGACATCACCGAGGTCCGGATACCCATCCTGGGCATCGTCGCCGTGGGCATCGTGGCCATCCAGGTCGTGCTGGTCTGCACGTGGCGCCTGTCGACCATGGTGCGTCGCGGCACCGTGTTCAGTCCGGCCGCCTTCCGTTGGGTAGATGTGGTCATCGGCGCCATCGCCGTCGGCTCGTTGCTCACCTTCGCCCTGGGCGTCGTGGTGGCCCCGGGGCACGCAGTGCCGCCGGGGCTGGTGCTGTTGCTCGGTGGAGCCGGGCTACTGGTGGCAGGCGTGGCGCTGGTGGTGTGGATCATGCGGATGTTGCTCGTCCAAGCAGTGGATCGAGACGCCGAAGCCCGCACCATGCGCGCAGAGCTCGACGAGGTCATCTGATGGCGATCGTGGTCGACATCGACGTCATGCTGGCTCGGCGCAAGATGAGCGTCGGCGCTCTCGCCGAGCAGGTCGGCATCACGCCGGCCAACCTGGCGGTGCTCAAGAACGGCCGCGCCAAGGCGGTCCGGTTCACCACCCTGGCCGCCCTGTGCCAGGCCCTGCAATGTCAGCCCGGTGACCTGTTGCGTTGGGACGCCGAAGGCCATCCGGGACGGTGAGTACGAGGCGGCAACCAACGCCGTGACGCGCTTGCGCCGCGTCAGTCGTTGTCGCCGCCGGTGTCCGACATCACCGCCGGTCCGCCGTGCTCGGTCGCAGTCTCGCCCACGTCGGGACGCACCCACGCCGAGACCTCCGGCGAGTCGGTGCCGTGCTCCCGGGTGTAGGCGCGGGCCCGCAGCCGGGCATCGACCATCCGTTGGCGCAGCCCGGCGTGCCGGTCGGACAGGCCCGGCACCCGGTCGATCACGTCGATGACCAGCTGGAAGCGGTCGAGCTTGTTGAGCATGAGCATGTCGAAGGGCGTCGTCGTGGTGCCCTCCTCGATGTAGCCGCGCACGTGCAGGTTCGCGTGCCCGGTGCGGCGGTAGGTCAGCCGATGAATCAGCCACGGATAGCCGTGGTAGGCGAACAGGATGGGCTTGTCACTGGTGAAGATGGTGTCGAACTCGCGGTCGGACAGGCCGTGCGGGTGCTCCTTGTCGTCCTGCAGGCGCATGAGGTCGACCACGTTGACCACGCGCACCGACAGCTCGGGCATGTGCTCCCGGACCAGGTCGGCGGCCGAGACCACCTCCAAGCTGGGGACGTCACCGGCGCACGCAAGCACCACGTCGGGCTCGACGCCCTCGGTCTCGGTGCCTGCCCACGGCCAGATCCCGAGGCCACGGGTGCAGTGGAGCATGGCCTCCTCGGCGGACATGAAGGTCGGTGCCGGCTGCTTGCCCGCGACCACCACGTTGACGTACTGCTTCGTGCGCAGGATGTGGTCGTAGGTCGAGAGCAGGGTGTTGGTGTCCGGCGGCAGGTAGACGCGGATGATGTCCGCCTTCTTGTTCACCACATGGTCGATGAAGCCCGGGTCCTGGTGGGAGAACCCGTTGTGGTCCTGGCGCCACACGTGGGATGACAGCAGGTAGTTCAGGGACGCGATAGGCCGCCGCCACTCGATGTGGTTGGTGACCTTGAGCCACTTGGCGTGCTGGTTGAACATCGAGTCGACCAGATGGATGAAGGCCTCGTAGGAGCTCAGCATCCCGTGCCGGCCCGTGAGCAGGTAGCCCTCCAGCCACCCCTGGCACTGGTGCTCGCTGAGCATCTCCATCACGCGTCCGGAGCGCGCCATGGGGTCGCTCTCGTCGGTCTCGGTGTAGTCGGCGTTCCACTGCTTGTCGGTGACACTGAACACTGCTTGCAGCCGGTTGGACGCTGTCTCGTCCGGCCCGAAGATCCGGAAGTTGTCGGGGTTGCGCACGATCACGTCACGCAGGAACTCGCCCAGCACCCGCGGCGCTTCGGTGAGCGTGGCATCGACGGGCACGGCGTAGTCCTGCCAGTCCGGCATCCGCAGGTTGCGCAGGACCAGACCGCCGTTGGCGTGCGGGTTGGCGCTCATCCGCAGCTGGCCGGTGGGGGCGGCGGCCAGGATGTCCGGGCTCACCGCTCCCGCGTCGTCGAACAGCTCCTCCGGCCGGTAGCCGAGAAGCCAGTCGCGCAGGTTGCCCAGGTGCTCCTCGGTGTCGCGCGCGCTCGACAGCGGCACCTGATGGCTGCGCCAGGACCCTTCGGCTTTCTTACCGTCGATCTCCTTCGGGCCGGTCCAGCCCTTGGGAGTGCGGAAGACGATCATCGGCCAGGCGGGACGCTGGACCTCTTCGCCTTCGGCCGAGGCCTGGACGGCGTCGGCCTTGATCTGCGCGATGGCGTCGAGGACGGTGTCGAGCAGCGACGCGAAGCGTCGGTGGATGCTCTCGATCGGCTCGTCGTCGAAGCCCGCGGTGAAGAAGTACGGCGTGTGGCCGTAGCCGCGCATCAGGTCAGCCAGCTCGTCTTGGCCGATACGCGCCAACACCGTGGGGTTGGCGATCTTGTAGCCGTTGAGATGCAGCACCGGGAGGACGACGCCGTCGGTCACCGGGCTGAGGAACTTGTTGGAGTGCCAGGATGTCGCCAGTGGCCCGGTCTCGGCCTCTCCGTCGCCGACGACCGTGAAGGCGAGCAGGTCGGGGTTGTCGAACACGGCGCCGTACGCGTGCGAGAGGGCGTAGCCGAGCTCGCCTCCCTCGTGGATGGAGCCCGGGGTCTCCGGGGCGACGTGGGAGGGGATCCCGCCGGGGTAGGAGAACTGCCGGAACAGCCGTCGCAGCCCGTCGGCGTCCGCGCCGATGTCGGGATAGGTCTCGGAGTAGGTGCCCTCGAGATACGAGGCGGCCACCAGGCCGGGGCCGCCGTGGCCGGGGCCGGTGACGTAGATCGTGTTGAGAGCGCGCTCGGCGATGGCCCGGTTCATGTGCGCGTAGAGGAAAGTCAGCCCCGGTGTGGTGCCCCAGTGCCCGAGCAGGCGAGCCTTCACGTGCTCGGGGACGAGCTCCTCGCGCAGCAGAGGGTTGTCCCGCAGATAGATCTGCCCCACCGAGAGGTAGTTCGCGGCCCGCCACCACCGGTCGAGCTGATGCACGGTCGCATCATCGAGATGGTCACCACTGCCCGCTCGAGGTGCGGATGTGTGGTCGCGCGACAAGCCTGGTGCCATGGGTTCCCTTTCCCTCGGTGTCCCCAGGATGCCGGGGCCCGGGGCAACAGGCCAGGGCCTAACGGTCCTTGACCTGCTTCAGCCACTCCAACAGCCCTGTGCCGTGCACGGCGAGGTAGGCCATCACGGTCGCGATCGAGGGCAGGACGGTCATCTCCAGCGGAAGCCCGAAGATCATGCTGGTCAGGATGATGACCATCAGCGGCAACGGGATCAGCGAAGCACAGGCTCCGGCCGCCAGCGAGCTCACCGCCACCACCGCGGGCAAGCCGGGGATGATCTCGGCCAGCAGAGTTCCCAGGACGGCGCCGATGAAGAGCAGTGGGAAGAACGGCCCGCCGAAGAACCCCCAGCGCATGGAGATGGCGAAGGCCAGGATCTTGCCCACCAGCACCATGGCCAGCAGGCCCACGCCGAGCGAGGCTCCGTGGTTCAGGATGACGTCGAGCTCCTGCCGGCCGCTGAACATCGTCAACGGCAAGGCGTATCCCAGTGCGGCGATGACCGCCGCACCGATGAGGGCCCGGGCGAGTGGGCTGCTCACCCGGGCAGCCAGCCGGGTGGACACCCCGATCACCACCGCGATCAAGATGCCCAGCGCCGCCCCGACCAGGCCGAGCAGCAGCGCGAGCGGGATCCACCACAGCCGCAGCTCCGGAGCGGGAAGCTGGTAGACGGCCAGGAAGGGCGTGCCCAAGGCCGGAAAGAGCACCAGGAAGGCGGCCACCGCCGCGATGAGCCCGGGCGCGATCCGCTTGAAGCCGCTGGACCACCGGGGGTGGTAGATCTCCATCGCCATGATCGGGCCCACGTAGGCGAACGTGCCCAACCCGCCGAAGACGGCGGAGATCCCGGCGAACGTCAGGTCGGCCTTCTCCTCCTCGTCCCCCCCGCGGCGCTCGGCGACCGAGGTGCCGATTCCCGCTCCCAACGAACCCAGGGACGCTTCTGGGCCTACCGAGGCCCCTCCGACGAGGCTGGTGAGGCCGATGCTCGCGATGCGCACCGAGTGCCGCGGGTCGACCTCTCCTTCGATCAGCTCGTCGATGAAGTTGGGGTCCGGCCCGGTCATCTGAAACCGCCCCCGGAGGTAGCCGACGAGCGCACCGGCCACCATCACGATCGCCACCGCGTACAGCGAGCCGCTGAACCAGCCGCTGGGAACCTCCTGGCCCGACCAGACGAGCTCATGCAGCAGGTACTCGGCGGCGAAGAAGACCAGTACCGAGACACCGGTGAGCACCCCCACCAATGCCGAGCGCAGCAGAAGGCGGCCGTATCCGGTGTCGAAGACAAAGCCTTTCGTGACCACGAATTCCTTTCGGCGAAGCTGAACTAGCGGCACACTACGGGGAAAAGCAAGCCATCGGCTAGCGTCATGAGCAGCGATAACGGTGAGGGATATGGTGCCAAGGTGAATATCGTCGGCACGGTCACCCCCGGGGACGTGGAGCGGATCTCGGGCAAGGTCTTCATGACCGAAGGCGATAAGTCACGCAACCTGTCGGCCTTCTGGGTGCTCTTGACGCTGTCTGCCGTCATCGCCACCGCAGGAGTGATCGCGGACTCCACCGCCACGGTGATCGGCGCCATGATCGTGGCGCCACTGATGACGCCGATCCTGGGCACCGCGATGTCGATCGTCCTCGCGCGCCGGCGAGCCATGCTGCGCAGTGCCTCTCTCGTGGCCGGCGGTGCGCTGCTGGTCATCGCGGTGGGCTACCTGCTCGGCCTCGTCATGCCGGTGTCGGTGGTCGCGGAGACCAACTCCCAGGTCTCCGGGCGGGTCAACCCGGGCATCATCGACCTCGTCGCGGCACTGGCCACGGGTTTGGTCGGGGCTTTCGCGCTCCTGCGCTCCGAGATCTCCGACACCCTGCCCGGGGTCGCCATCGCGATCAGCCTGGTGCCCCCGCTGGCGGTGATCGGGCTCACGGCCGAGGCCGAAGCCTGGCAGCAGTCTTTCGGCGCCCTCGTGTTGTTCAGCACCAACGTGGCCGCGATCATCGCCACCGGCACCCTGCTCATGCTGCTGGCCGGAGTGCGTGACATCGCCAAGGGCTCCGGCATCCAGGTCGGTAAGCTCCGCGGCCGGACGCTTTTCGGGGTGGGGGCGATGCTGTTCGTCGTCAGCCTCCCGCTGGCCGTCGGCAGTGGGAACGTCCTGCTCAAGCACTACCTGGTCATCCAGGTGCAGGACGTCGCGGACAAGTGGGCCGAGCAGGAGGACTGGGTGGTCACGGACGTGTCGGCGAGCAACAACTTCGGCGACTTCACCGTCTCGGTGAGCGCGATCGGCCAGCCCCCGGAGGCGAACAAGCAGGCGTTCCGACGCATGCTTGACGACGCCGAGCTGGAGAACGTGGACGTCGAGATGACCCTGCTTTTCGGCGGCCAGGTTGACCTCGCACCCACCGAGAGCAACGCGGATGGATGACTGGGACGCATCGAACTGGACCGCGACGGTTCTCATTGCGTACGTGACGCTGCGGATCCTCGTCCGTGTCGTCGCCCCCGGCTTCGTACCCGTGAGCCGCCGGCCGTCCTCCGGGATGGCGTGGGTCGTCCTGATCCTCCTCTTCCCCTTCTTCGGCCTGGCGGCGTGGTGGGGGCTCGGCAACACCTCGATCGGCGGGGTGCGCCGTGAGCGCCAGACGAGTGCCACGCACTACCTGAACGGCCATCTCGGACGTGGAGAGGTAGCCAGCCCGGACGCCGTGACACCCGAGCACATCTCCTCGGCGATGCGCCTGAACGAGCATCTGGGGGCCTTCCCGCCGGGGGCGTCCAGCGAGGTCTCGCTCTATCCCGACTACGACGACTCGATCCTGGCGATGGCCGAGATCATCGACACCGCGACGCAGTGGGTCCACGCCGAGTTCTACATCACGGCCTGGGACGAGAGCACCGAGCCGTTCTTCGCCGCGCTGGTCCGGGCTACCGAGCGCGGTGTCCCGGTGCGCTTGCTCTTCGACCACCTCGGCACTCGCGGCCTGCCCGTCTACAAGGAGCTGCGGCGCAAGCTGGCCCGGACCGCGATCGAATGGCACGCGATGCTGCCGGTGCGCCTCGGCCGCGACTTCACCCGGCGGGTGGACCTGCGCAACCACCGCAAGATCCTCGTCATCGACGGAACCGTTGCGGTCATGGGCTCGCAGAACATGACTGAGCCCGGCTACAACAAGCCCAAGAACCACAAGGCGGGCCGGAAGTGGGTCGAGCTGACGTGTCGGGTGGACGGAGCGCTCGCGCGGTGTCTGGACGCCGTCTTCGCCAACGACTGGTACGTCGAGACCGGCCAGGCCCTCTGGGGGGAGCTGGAGGCCATTCCGAACACCGCTCAGAGCTCCGGGCCCGGCGAAGTATTGGGCCAGGTCATCCCCAGCGGCCCGGGTATCCGAGCGGAGAACAACCTGCGGCTGTTCACCTCGTTGATCTACGGCGCACGGCATCGCCTCTCGTTGACGAGCCCGTACTTCGTGCCGGACGAGTCCCTCCTCTACGCCGTGACCACCGCGGCCCAACGCGGTGTCGACGTCGAGCTGTTCGTCGGCGAGCAGGGCGACCAGTTCATGGTGTGGCACGCGCAGCGCTCCTACTACCAAGCACTGCTGGAGTCCGGAGTGAAGATCTACCTCTACCAGGCGCCCCTGGTGCTGCACTCCAAGCACTTCTCCGTAGACGACGACGTGGTGGTGATCGGCTCCTCCAACATGGACCTGCGCTCGTTCGCACTGAACTACGAGGTCTCGATGATGCTCACCGGACGCGAGGTCGTGGAGCGGGTCAAGGCGGTCGAGGACGGCTACCGCGCGCGCTCACGACTGCTCACCGAGCAGGACTGGAGCCAGCGCAGCCTGGTCAACCGCTACCTGGACAACGTGATGAGGCTGACGGCGGCGCTGCAGTGAGGGATACTGTCGTCCACCCGCCTTTGCCCCGAGGAGAGCATCATGGCCGCCACGTTGACCGTATGGAAGTTCGCCGACGAGTCCGGCGCCGACGGAGCCGTCAGCACCTTGAAAGAGCTCACCCAGCAAGACCTGATCAAGGTGCACGACGCCGCGACGGTCTCGTGGCCGATCGATGCGAAGAAGCCGAAGACCCGGCAGCTGAACAACCTCGCCGCCGCGGGGGCCATGAGCGGCACCTTCTGGGGCATGCTCTTCGGTCTTCTGTTCTTCGTGCCCCTGCTCGGTGCCGCCGTCGGCGCAGCGACCGGGGCGCTGACCGGAATGCTCGCCGACGTCGGCATCGACGACGACTTCATCGACAACGTGCGCCAGCAGGTCACCCCCGGCACCTCCGCGCTGTTCGTCATGACCTCCGAGGGTGTGCGCGACCGGGTGCGTGAGGCCTTCGCCGGGTCCCACGCCGAGCTCATCCACACCAACCTCTCCCGCGAAGACGAGGCCGCCTTGCGGGAAGCCTTCAGCGAAGAGGAATAGCACGACCACAGACAGCGCAGAGGCGACGCCGCCCGTCGCCACCGTGCACCCGTGCCTGCACCCGCAGGTTCGCTCGATGGTCGGGTACGCAGCCACCGGCCTGAGTCCCGGTGTGCACCGCGGGCTGCCGTCCGACTCGCTGGTGATGGTGTTCAGCATCGACGAGCCGGTGCACACCGCGGCGACGTTCCATGACTGGCTACAGGGGAGACATCACTCCCAGTGGACCGTGCTGGGCGGTCTGCACACCACGGCCGCCTGGGTGGACCAACCGGGGCGATGGCGTGGCATCCAGGTCGCCCTGCACCCCCTGGGGGCCCGGCGACTGTTCGGTCTGCCGGCCGCGGCGCTGCCGGTGACGTCCTGGGACGCCCGTGAACTGCTGGGGAGCCAGCTGGAGGAAGTGCACGCGAACCTCGCCGCTGCGACCTCGTGGTCGGCCCGCTATGCCGTCGTCACCGAGTTCCTGACCGCGCGGCTGGCTACGGAGCAGGGCGGAGTCGTCCGACCGGAGGTCACCGAGGCCTGGCGCTGCCTTGCCCGCGGTCGTGGTCGAGCACGCGTCGCCGAGCTCGCACATCATGTCGGGTACAGCCGGCGCCGACTCACCGACGTGTTCCGCGCCGAGACCGGGCTGAGCCCCAAGACGGCGGCCCGGCTGATGCGCTTCGACGCCGCGCGACGCGCCGTGGCGCTCCGGTCGGCGCTGGGCCGACCGTTGGACATCGCCGAGATCGCGGTGGACAACGGCTACTACGACCACGCGCACCTGGTCCGCGAGTTCACCGAGTTCGCCGGCCTCGGCCCGACGTTGTGGCTGCGCGAGGAGTTCCCAAACGTCCAAGCGGGAGCGGCGGCTCAGGCGTCAGGCTGAAGCGCATGGACGACAACGCCCCCCCACCTACAGTTTGGCCCGCCTTCCAAGCCCACGACCCCCTCTGCGTCATCGACACCCTGGTCGCCCTGGGCTTCGAGGAGACCGCGCGCTACACCGACGAGCAGGGTGTCATCCAGCACGCCCAGCTCTCCTGGCCCGAAGGCGGTGGCGTCATGCTCGGCACCCACAAGCCTGACGGCCCGTTCACCCAGCGGCCCGGCACCACCTCCGCCTACATCGTGACCTCGGATGTCGAGGGAGTGCTGGCCCGGGCGAAGGCCGCCGGCCTCCAGGTTCCCGACGAGCCGCACGAACGCGACTACGGCAGCCGTGAGTTCGGCGTGCGGGACCCCGAAGGAAACCAGTGGTCGTTCGGCACCTACCCCGGGGAGCCGCGCCGCAACGCCGCCCCCTGACAGCGGCGCTCAGGGTCGCGACGCCCCGGCAGCGACCATGCGCGCTCGCGTGTCTAGGTTGGGGAGGTGACCTTCGACTCCCCCGCGCCAGCAGACCACTACGACGTGGTCATCGTCGGGGCGGGCATCTCCGGGATCGACACGGCCTGGCGGCTGCAGGAGCGACGTCCGCGCACGACGTACGTGGTGCTGGAGGCTCGCGAGCGCATCGGCGGCACCTGGGACCTCTTCCGCTATCCGGGCATCCGCTCCGACTCCGACATGGCCGCGTTCGCCTTCCCGTTCCGGCCCTGGCCGGCACAGACCAAGCTGGCCGATGGTGCGGAGATCCGCTCCTATGTCGCCGACACCGCCCGCGAGGCCGGGATCGTCGAGCACGTCCGGTTCGGCACCACCGTCCGAGAGGCCCGGTGGTCGACGCCGGAACAGCGCTGGACGGTGGCGGTCGACGGACCAGGCGGACCCCAGACCATGACCTGCGGATTCCTGCACCTGGCCGCGGGGTACTACGACTACGCCCAGGGCTACCAACCGCACCTCCCCGGGAGGCAGGGCTACGAGGGCACCTTCGTGCACCCGCAACAGTGGCCGCCCGGCCTGGACGTGGCAGGACGCCGCGTGGTCGTGATCGGCTCGGGGGCGACGGCGATGACCCTGGTGCCGGCACTGGCGCACACCGCCGCGCGGGTGACGATGCTGCAACGCTCCCCCAGCTGGGTCGCCTCCGTTCCCAGCGTCAGCCGGTCCACGCAGGCTGCTCACCGGTGGCTTCCAGCGGCTGTGGCACACCGGGTCACCCGGCTCGCGAGCGTGGTCTACGAGCACGTGACGTACGCCGTCGCCCGGCGCCACCCGGAGCGTTTCGCACGGCTCCTGCGCGCCAGCCTGCGCCGCGACCTGCCGGACGAGGACCTCCTCGACACCCACTTCACACCGGACTACCCCCCGTGGGACCAGCGCGTATGCCTCATCCCGGACGGTGACCTCACCCGAGCCATCGCCGACGGTCGGGCGGATGTGGTGACCGGGTCCATCGAGACGCTGACCGGCGAAGGTGTCCGCCTGACCGACGGACGGCACCTCGCCGCCGACATCGTGGTCTCGGCGACCGGGCTGCGGGTACTGCTCTTCGGCGGGATGACCCTGGTGGTGGACGGTGAGCGGGTCGAGCCCGCCTCGCGGATCGCCTACCGCGGACTGATGCTGGAAGGAGTGCCGAACCTGACGTTCACCGTCGGGTCCGCGCACGCATCGTGGACCTTGCGCGCCGACCTGGTGGCCCGGTATCTCTGCCGCCTACTCGCTCACCTGGAACGACGCGGATATGCCGTGGTCACGCCAGGCGCGGCGCCGCCGGGGCCTCGTCGCCCCCTGATCACCCTGCAGGCCGGATACATCCGCCGCGCCCAGGGCCAGATGCCTCGGCTCGGCACGCGGCGACCCTGGACCGTGCCGCAGAACTACTTCGTGGAGGCGCTCGAGCTCTTGCTCGGACGGGTAGGTAACCACCTCGTCTTCACACCCCGACATGGCGAGCCGACACAGGGGAACCTCATGAAGCCGCCGAAGCTGCCCCCTCTGTACTACGCCGGCGGCACCGCGGTCGTCACCGGCGCCGCGGGCGGCATCGGCGAGCAGCTGGCGCGCCAGCTCGCTGCGGCCGGGAGCCATCTGGCCCTGGTCGACCGGAAGGCGGACCTGCTTGACGAGCTGGTCCGCGAGCTCCGTTCCGGCTACCCCGGCTTGCGGATCAGCGCACATCCCGTCGACCTGGCTGCGCCGGAGGCCGTCGACGGGCTGGTCGGCGACGTCCTGCGTCAGCACGAGGGGGTCACCGTGCTCGTCAACAACGCGGGGGTCGCGCTGGCCGGCGCGTTCGACCAGCTCAGCACCGCCGACATCGACTGGTTGTTGCAGGTCAACCTCCATGCTCCGATCGCCCTGACGAAGGCGCTGCTGCCGACCCTGACCGCCCACCCGGGCGGCCACGTCATCAACGTGTCCTCCCTCTTCGGTCTGGTGGGCCCCGCTGGTCAGACGGCCTACGCCACGAGCAAGTTCGGGCTCCGCGGCTTCAGCGACGCGCTGCGCGGTGAGCTGATGGCGCAGGGTGTGGGCGTGACCACGGCGCATCCTGGTGGCGTGGCCACTCGCATCGCCGCGGACTCACGGACCGGCGCGGGGATGGACGAGGCCGAGGCTCAGGCCGGGCGCGAGGCCTTCGGTCGACTGCTGACCATGGAGCCGGCGGCTGCAGCCCGCACCATTCTGGCCGGGGCGCGTCGGCGCCGGGCGCGCGTGCTCGTGGGATGGACGAGCGTGGCTGTCGATCTCGTGGAACGGCTCGCCCCCACCGCCGGCGGGCGGATCCTCACGGCGGTGGCGGCCAGACAGCTCGCCCGGGACCCAGGCGGGGCGTCGAGCCTGCCCACCTCGACGCGGAACTGATCGACCTCGGCATGAGCACCGTTGACACCACTGTTGAGGCGGCGGGCACGCAGGTCCGGGTGCGGGTCACCGAACCGGCCCTTCCTCAGGAGGGAACGGCTCTGCTCCTGCACGGCATCGGCCGCAGTCTGGAGGACTGGGAGGCGCAGCATGCCCGGCTCGGCACGCGACACCGCGTGATCAGTCTGGACCTGCCGGGGTTCGGCTACACCCCGCGCCGCCCCGCCGGCAT